>RFGJ01000488.1 GCA_003696665.1 Gammaproteobacteria bacterium
CCTGAACTCGCCCCGGTCAACAATATTCTTGCCCCTCGAATTTGCATGGTGACTCCCTCATCGTTTCAGGAACAAACAAAACATTTCACGGTCAATACAAAAGCATACACACCACAGTAAATCTGATATACTGAAAAAACACGACACACAGCGAATTGATAACGCAAATAGTATTTCATTTCTAAATTAAGGCAGTTCTAACTCGATGAAAATTTTTCCTCTTTCCAAGGATCCGGAACGCGAGGCTGAATGCGCTCGCTACCAAAAACCCACAGCCAGCCGTACATACATTAAACACGTTCTCAATGACTTCGGCCGCCCAGTCTATTTTGATGAATTGTGCCAATCATTTGATATCAGCGACGATTCAGAGCTTTGTGAAAAGCTTCTGTTTCGATTAAAAGCGATGCTCCGCGATGGAGAGCTCGTGGAAGATCGAAAAGGCCGTTTTGGCTTGCCTGAACATATGAACTTGCGACGCGGCCGAGTTGTTGGCCACCCAGACGGTTTCGGATTTGTCGTACTTGAGGGCGGTGGCGAAGATTGGTATCTGCCGCCCAAGGAAATGCGTCGTCTGCTTCCCGATGACAAGGTACTTGTCCATGTCCGCGACGTTCGACGAAATGGCCGTATTGAAGCCTCTGTTGTCCGCATTCTTGAGGAGGGCAAAAAGCGTATCGTCGGGCAACTCAAGAAAGAGGGCCCAGTCACTTATGTGGTGCCGCAAGATCGCGCTATCTCTTTTGATATCCAAATCGACAGCGCGCGTTCGGTTAAAGCGAAACCTGGTGAGTTGGTCGTTGTAGAGCTGATTGAACGGCCATCTCGTCACCGACCTGCCCTTGGCCTCATTGTCGAACGACTCGGGCAACCGATGGCGCCGGGCATGGAAATCGCTGTTGCTTTGCGTTCATTTGACTTACCTTTCGAATGGCCGGAGGATGTCTTGGCGCAAACCGAAGCCATCCCCGACAGCGTCACACAGCAGGACATTGGACAACGTCGAGATCTTCGAGACCTGCCGCTCGTCACCATAGACGGCGAAGACGCCCGAGACTTTGACGACGCTGTTTTTTGCAAACGCCGACGCGGCGGTTTTACGCTTTGGGTCGCCATTGCGGACGTCAGTCACTACGTCCAGCCCGATACGCCATTGGACCAACACGCACTTGAGCGAGGAAACTCGGTGTACTTTCCGGGCGAAGTTATCCCCATGCTGCCCGAAAAATTGTCCAACGGTTTGTGTAGCCTTAACCCCAAAGTCGATCGCTTGGCCATGGTCTGTGAAATGCAAATCACACACGCTGGCCGAATCAAAGGGTATCAATTTTATCCGGCAGTCATTCGCTCACATGCTCGACTGACCTACACACAAGTCTGGAATTACCTCTCAGGCAGCCAAAACGCCGAAACGGCGCTGGGCAATGCCGCACACCTGGCCGAGCATCTTGATGCACTTCATGCTTTGTACGGCAAACTGGCCAAGCAAAGAGCCCAACGTGGGGCCATCGAATTTGAAACAGAAGAAAGTCAATTTATCTTCAATGACCAAAGAAAAATTGAACGCATTGTGCCGACCAGTCGCAATGATGCCCACCGTCTGATTGAAGAGTGCATGATTGCGGCCAACGTATGCGCGGCCGAATTCATCGCTGAACACTTCCCGAAGGGCGGCATGTTCCGCAACCACGCAGGGCCAGCCGAAACACGGCTTGCCGCATTCCGTGACTTTCTCGGTTTGCTTGGCTTACAGCTTGGCGGTGGCGATGAACCATCACCAGCGGACTACCGACAACTGTTGGAAGCCACCGCCGACCGAAAGGATGCCGAACAAATTCAGATGATGGCGCTCAGAAGTTTGTCGCAAGCCGTCTATGGTGTCGATAACTTGGGCCACTTTGGGCTTGCGCTTGCCAGTTACACGCATTTCACTTCGCCCATCCGTCGCTATCCTGATCTCATTGTGCACCGACTTATCAAAGCGATATTGGTCAAGCAGGGGCAGATTGTTGACGGAAGCAGAGCCTATGAGCGCGAACGCCTGATCGAATTTGCCGATCATTGTTCGGTCACGGAAAGACGTGCCGATCAAGCGACACGCGATGTGGCCGACTGGTTGAAATGTGAATTCATGCTTGACAAGGTAGGCGAAACCTTTGCTGGCCGCATTGTCGGCGTTGCCAGTTTCGGGATTTTCGTGCGCTTAACCGAACAGTTTATCGAAGGGCTCGTCCATATTTCGAACCTACCCGCTGATTATTA
>RFGJ01000489.1 GCA_003696665.1 Gammaproteobacteria bacterium
GGGCACTGGTCAGCGTGGTCAACCACGCCATCGCCATCGGAGTCCACAGGCATTGACTTAGCAGCGCGGGGTGACCACACAAAGCCAATGGTCCCCATGGTGTCGGTGGCATCATGGTCATAAAGGTACATGCCTCGCACATCCAAGCGCATTGACCAGTTGTCAGTTAATCCAATGTCCAAACCAAAACCCAAGTTAGCTGATGTTGCGGCGGCTTGGTAGGGGGTTGGAAATTCAAACTTATTGTCGGTGTCGCCAACACCAAGCAGCATAAATGGCTTGACGCGGCCATCAGTGACGAAATTGTATTTCGCGTTGTAATGCCAGACTGTGGTATCGACATGGTAAATGCCAGCCATGGTTTCAATGCGGTTGAACTCGACTTCAAAAGACCAGCGGTCATTGAATCGGTAGCCGATACCAAGGCCATATCCATTATCATCATCCACCGAAATGCCGACCACATCATCATATTGGTAGGCACTCCAGTGTGGATAGAAATACAGATGACCGTCTTGGGAATTTTCAGCCCAGACGGCTGATGTTGCCATCAGCAATGCGATTAACGAAATTTTTGTAGATTTCATAAAACCTCCCCAGAAACGCGTAGTGAATGATGCGATCGCTGTATGATAACCGTTCTTTGCGACAAGGGAAATCAGAAAACAATCCCACGAATTTGTGATCGAATGCACATTTGTCATTCGACCTCATTCAAAGTCAACCAAACCGTAGTGTGGTACGTTGTAACCTCTACCGCAGTGTAATAATGGTGAGTTCGCTATGAGCCTGAACCCGACATTGAATAACCCATCCATCGCTCGCGATCTTTTTTGGTCGTTGCGTCGGCATAAAGCACCGGAGAGAGCGTGTCGGCTAATGACTCGGGTTCGTCACGGGCTGGCTGTGTATTCGAGAACTGTCGAAAAAATCTACACCAAGTATTCGGTCTACCAAACCAATGCGCAGCAAAGCATCGTCATTTTGCCTGATTTTAATGCTTACCATGACATGATTCATCATATCAGTCATGAGGCCATTGAGCCGACAGGCATACGTATCATACTAGGAGAGGCGATTGGCAAGCCAGGCCTCTGGGTGATGGGCAAGCTGCAGGGCCGTAAGTCGGCAAGTGCCTTACCTTTGCCGCTGGCGGTCAAAGCCATGCGTATGGGGGCCTATAGCGAAGGTCGGCTTTTGCCGATTTTGCAATATGGCGACTTGCGGGAGATGACGAGGATGCAGTTGCCTTATCTGCATTTACATCGTGTTCGACTAGAACGGCTATCACGCTTGTCACAATTTGACCGTGACATGGTGGCCAAAGCAATTGAGCGACGGCTTGATAAACTGGCGCAAGTAAATCAGGACAACCTCTGAATGATGGGTAAAGACAGCGCATTCGGAGCGCTGTCTTTCCAATATCATGCAATCACAGATTGATCACGCTGACATCAGACTGTTGGTCGCTGGACGTGACGCGCAGCGGAATGTCCAGATACGCCTTGGCCGGGATGCCGAGCAAAAACCCGTCCTTCCATTTTTTCAGGCGTTCGCCGGCTTTGACAAACTCAGCTGACTGAATCTTGAAGTCTTCCGTATTGTTGGCGCGAAGTTTTAGGTGTTTGGCCAAGAATCCGAAAATGACCACCACTTCGAGATGGTCATCCCGCCAGAATTTATGGCCATGTTTTGATTCAGGAAACATGATTGCCGTAAAGGGTTTTTTGTGTTTCTCGAGGGCATAAGCCATACGGCGCAGATGCTCAATGGTGGTCGTGGTGTCCAGATAACCGCCGGTCAACAGGACTGGCACGTGAATGCGTTCGGGGTGGTAGTCGGGCGAGAGTTCTAGCCACTTGTCCTTGAGCGACTCTTTTTCTCCAAGTACGGCTTCGATCGCTTTTTGGCGCTTTTTCCGTGACCCAATCGTGGTGTCGTTAAATAGTAGTGGCAAATCCGTTACTGGGAAACGAGCAATGGCACAACGATATGTTTTGGGGTGAAGCATCACCGAGCGCAAAGCAGAATAGCCACCATAACTGGCACCCATGATGCATTGTCGATTTTTATCTATGGGGAAATGTCGAACCGCGTAACGACGCGCCAGTTCAATGTCATTTTCTATGGCTTGTCCAAATTGTCCGCGGCCAGCAAGCAGAAAGCTTCGTCCGAAGCCGCCAGATCCACGGAAGTTGACGCGCAATACGGCAATGCCTCGGCTGGCGAGGTATTCGACCATGGGATCAAAGACGTTGAGGTCGCGCACCCACATCGGCCCACCGTGCGGCATGACCACCAACGGATATTTTTTATTGTCCGTAGTTTTACCCGGCAGGCTCAAATAGGCTTCGATGAGCATGCCGTCACTCGCTTTGACCTTAAATGTTTTGGCGATGGACAATGAATAGGGTTTGAGATCTTCATTGACTGGATGAATGTAGTGCAATGCCTTCGTTTGATCGTCGTAGTAAAAGTATTTGAGACGGTCTTTACCATTAAGGCCAATCAGAATGTAGCGCCGACCAAGGTGGTTGACCACAAGGTAGTTGCTTAATAATTTTTGGACATCCTCTGAATATGATGTGTCGGACAATGGTCGTTCAGTTGGAAGTCCGTTTTCAATGGTGACCACGGAAATGGGGGTTTGCGTTTTGGGATCGACCTCAACGTCTACGATATCTCGTCCAGGTGATTGGTACACCACTTCGGGCGTGTCCATGCCATAGCGGATCCGTTTGAGTGTCTTATGCTCTTCGCCGTAATTGCTGAGAAAATAGATGTACCCATCGTTACTGAGCGAAACCACTTTGAATTGGTCAGCGAGCTTGGCCGGTGTGATGTTCTCATCTTTGTCGATGGGTAGCGAAAAGGTCTGTTGCCATGTGGTTCGGCCAACGTCCCGGGTGAAAAAGATGAGCGAAGATTCGTCTTTTGAAAGCTTTGCTGCGATTCTAATGCGGCCATCGGCATCACTGCCGAGCAAGACGGCATCAGAAATGCCGCCGTCCAGGCGCTCGATGCGTTTGAAAAATCCTCCTTTGAAATCAATTCTCATCCGGTAGGCTTCAAGCATCCCATCGTCGCGATGATAGACTGCGATAAATTCTTCCGGGGAATCTGGTAAGGCATGTATGAGAGAGTAGGCTTTCGCGTTGCGGCCGGTAAAATAGTACACCGATGGTGTTTGGGCTGAGCGACGCGCGTCGACAAGATATTTGTTGCCTGAGAATGTGGTCGCCATGACAATATCGTCGCTCAGCCAGTCGAGTTTGGTTAATACGATATCGGTGAACTCGGCTTCCTTATTGAATATCGCAAGCTTTTTCTTTGCACTAGGCGCGTCCCAGAAGGCTATCCGAAAATTTTCATCGCGGTGGTAGATGAATGCCACATGTTGTCCATCTGGAGAAAGTGTCAGGTTCCGGTAGTGAGCATCTTGGAAAATTGTGGTGGCCGGGATATAGCTGGCATGGGCATAGACCGACAATACGGCCATCAGCAGCCATTTACACACCTTCATTGTGCTGCCTCCTTGAGCGCTTTGGTGACGATATTCAGAAAAGGATCTTCAAATTGGTTGGCAAATTGGATCTCGTATTTGGTGGCGATTTCCGGGTATTGTTTGTGAAGTTGACGAATGGCCAAAGATAAGTCATTGCGAAAATAGGCTGAATTGAGCAGAAAAAAATAAGGACTGCCGACGCCTTGAATGACTAATGTCCCAACATAATTAATTTTTCCGGGGGCAACGGTAAAGTGCCAGCGCGGCACATCATCTATATCGAGTGCCGTGAAACGAGCGTTCGGTAGGAGCCCGGAGATTTGGTAGTTGCCCGCCGGAAGTTTAAAGAGTTTGATTTGATCGCGTTGCCACTTAAACGCATTCTCAAAAGAAAAGCTCTTGGGGCCGCGTACTTGAACTTGATAAAGATTTCGATAACCAAGAAAGCCAATGGCTAAATACCCTTCGTTCGGCGCAAGTTCTGGATTGCTTCTGGGGGGCACTGGGTTGTGCGCGGGATACATTGCACAAGCGTAGAGCACCAGGCTAACCGTCAGAACAAACAGAAGGCGCAGCATTCTGGACATGTTTAACTTCCCTATAACTCGTAATGATAAGCACACCGTGCATCCTGTACGGCTTGAAGCAGGATACCGAAAGTCGGTGATTATATGACCGAATATGATAAAGCTCAATCATGTGGACGGCATCGAGTGGCAGTGAGTTTTGCAAATAGGTTTTAGGTTTTTTAGAATGCGCGGCGACCTTTTTGGCGAGTTATGGTTTGGTCGCTAAGTCTTTAATACAGACTTCTCGTGGGTACGGGTTGGCAGTTTGTCTGGGGCACCCGAGCCGTATGGGTCGCAGCACGGAACGTGTTTGATGATATATGGGACAGCAGATGGAGATTGTGCAGAAGCAAGGTGCGGAGCAGCAACAGTTTACTTTTTACGAGACATATTTGAATTTCGCCTATTCATTTCGAGATGGCTCAGGCGACTTTGATGTAGCGTATGGCGACCTTCCGTTCAAGACCGCCTTGGTGATTAAGCAAAATTACTGGCTTAAACATATCGGCTGGTTATGGATAGTGTTAGGGGCTGCTCAAGCAGTGATTAGTCTTATGTCATCACAAATTTCCATGCGCGATGTGCTCTGGATTGTTGCCGGTCGCGTCTGCTTGGAATGGTTCCAGATGACACGAGCCACCTATACGACTTTTGACACGGAACAGGGCACTGTTTATGTGCTTCACGACAAACAGCATGATGCGATTGTCGATGAACTGACTGCGCGCCGGAATCAACAGCTTCGGCAGTGGTATGGTGAAATCAATCCGGATAATGATCTAGAAACTGAAATTAGGAAATTTAAGTGGTTGGCGGAAAGAAAAGTGATCTCCCGAGAAGAAGCTGAAAGAAAAATTTCGCAAGCTCGACAACTGCACATCCATGCGCAGCAACCGGATGGTCATTCTATCAATTAAAGCGCTGCATTCGGCCGAACAAGACAGCGGAATTGATTAGGCTTGCGCCAAGCTGAAATTTTTTACACGATAGGGCGTTTTATGTATCGAACACTTACATTATTCATCATTTTGCTCGGCTTGAGTGCATGCCAGAGCGAATCAGTTGTCAAGAACACCCCACCAAGAAAAACATCAAGGTCAAACGCCTTGCAACCAGCACTGGCCGCGCGGTTTTTATCTCACACCACGTGGAAATCTACGCTATCGTGAATCGCGGCAGTGTGGCGGTTATGAGTTACAAAGCCATCGCGGCGCTGAGCGCTACCCGGAAAACTCCATTGAAGCCGTTGTGGACGCACTGGACAATGGATTTGATGTTGTGGAGGTGGATGTCCGTGTCACTTCGGATGATGTTTGGGTGGTTCATCATGACGCGTATACGGGGCGTGCCACCGGCACAGTTGATAATCGACGGCGTCGAATTGAGTACCTCCACTATGCACGTGAATGGGGGTATCTGCGCGAGCGAGAGATGGCCACTGGGGAATTATCGGATGTTGTCCCGCCGAGTTTCAGGCAATTGGCCCAGGTGTTTGCACACTCTGCTCGATCCGGTCAAAGGTTGAATATCGAGATTAAAAGTAAGGCGACCCGTGCCGAGCTGGAGCTGTTGGATTATTTGGCGTATCAGATCATCGGAGAGGGACGTTATTTCTATTCGAGCCTCGA
>RFGJ01000490.1 GCA_003696665.1 Gammaproteobacteria bacterium
CCTTTCACCATGAAAGCACTTCTCATCAGCTTGCTCTCGCTCGCGTTCGGGGCGTGGTACTTCTTGCCCGTTGCCCCTCACGCGCCTGCACCTTCGGAAAAGGTGGCAAACACGTGCTCAGCCTATGGCACGCTGGGTGGCAACTGTTCGCTTACTTGTCCTTCAGCCTGTGAGCGATGTAGGTGTACCGGGTTTACTTTTGGCTGCTCGAGCAAGTGTGCAGAGTGTGGCGGGTATCAGCAGGCGGTTGTCGTGGTAGATCTCGCACCCGAGGAAGTGCTTCAGAAAGCAAGGTCGATACTGGAACGTGACGGTTCGGAGGTAGCGCTTCGGATCGCTGAACAGCTCGATGAGCTGATGCAGTTGGACCCGGCAACAGAGCCAAAAACTGTTGCAAGAAAACTGGCTTCCATAGATAAACTCATACCCCAACTGCATCCCGACACTGTGGATGAGCTGAAGGCAATCAAAAACTTGGACTGATTTGGCTTTGCCGTTTTGAGTAAGCGCGTACAGCGGCGGGTGCCATGCTCCGCCGCTGCGCGGGCTTTTGCCTGTCATCGCGCTTGTTGCAAGTCCCCACCGCCGCAGTTGTGGATTTGTTTCGTGTGGAAATTCGAATTGAGTGTGCTCTGTGCGGGTGGATTCGGATTTTCGTCCTGAGTCTATGGAGGGGACTTCGATACCCAAGGGCTTTTTTGCCTTATTCCTTTCGCTGGTGTGGATGGGGTGCCCGGAGCCGCCCGATACGGCAGGCAAGTCGCGCCTGACGCCCTGCATGTGCGCATACCATTGATCGTGTAGGGTTTAGCGTTAAGTGTTTATTACTCACACTACGTAGTGCTCCTCTTTCGCGAAGTGCACCCTCTAAATATCGCGGCGAAGCAGCGTCTCAACATCGCCGCCTGCGGCAGCGTATCAACATCAGGGCAAAGCCCTGTCTCATCCATCAGATCCTCGATTCCTCTTGTGCCCGATAATCATCCTCATTCCCCGGCGCTATGCCACTCGTCCATGCAATCCTGTCGGGCTGCAATGTGCATCGGATTTGCCATCTTCGCTGCGCACCGCATTTTTTGGCGAAAGCC
>RFGJ01000491.1 GCA_003696665.1 Gammaproteobacteria bacterium
GACGGTATCGTTCCGTATTATCGAAGCAGCGACTGCGAAAGTGGTTTACACAGACACGGTGAAGGCGTCCAAAGAGGTGACGGGACGTTCAGTCGAAGGTATCACCATTGGCGAATACCATCAGCCGAGCGAGTTTGCGCGACTGCCAACGGATTTGGAATTGCTTGATACTCTGGCCAGCAGCGTGGCGGTGCGTGTTGGTGACCAATTGTTAGCACGATTCAAGGACGTCGACTTATCGTACCAGCAAAAATCGACGGCACTTGCCAAGCTTGGTAACCTGGAGGATGCCGCAGAGTACCAAGCGTGGGCAACTGTGATCAGGAAGCGAAAGGGTGTGTTAGCTGAACATGAGCCGGAACAATTAAGGGAGCTGGCGCTCAAAGCTTTGTTAGGTCGCTAGGTCATACCAGATCGAAGTAGGTTTGAGGGCATAATTGCACTTAGTCTGAAAAATGTGTGAGTGCAATACGATGAAAACGCAGTTCACCTACGAAGAACTGGTTGCCTGTAGTGAAGGACGACTGTTTGGCCCTGGCAATGCCCAGTTGCCTGCCCCTGGTATGTTGATGGTCGACAGAATTACAAAAATTGAACCCGAAGGCGGTGCTTATGGCAAGGGGCGCTTAGAGGCTGAGCTAGACATCAAGCCAGATTTATGGTTTTTTGATGTGCATTTTCCCGGTGATCCGGTCATGCCGGGCTGTCTTGGATTAGATGCATTGTGGCAGTTGACGGGCTTTTTTTTGGCGTGGCTTGGGAATCCTGGGCGTGGTCGGGCGCTCGGGGCTGGCGAAGTCAAATTTACTGGGCAAATTTTGCCAAATAACCGTCTGGTTCAATATGTCATTGACATCAAACGAGTCATTTCCAGGAAGTTAAAAATGGTGATCGCAGACGGCACCGTGCTGGTGGATGGAAAGGCAATTTATTTGGCGAAAGACTTGCGTGTCGGACTATTTCAGTCAATGAACGGCTTTTAAGGGGATAGTATGCGAAGAGTTGTGGTCACGGGCATTGGAGTGGTCTCCTGTCTTGGTTTAAATCAGGATGAGGTGACTAAGTCGCTTAAGGAAGGCAGAAGTGGGATTCGTCGTATTGATGAGTTTGTCGAGAAGGGATTTCGAAGTCAAATTGCCGGAAAAGTTGAAGTTGATTTCTCTGAACGGATAGATCGAAAGATACGTCGTTTCATGGGCGAGTCCGCTGCGCTGGCCTATCTGGCAATGGAAGAGGCAATTGCTGATTCTGGGCTTGAGCAGAAAGAGATTTCCAATGAACGGACAGGTTTGGTGATCGGTAGTGGTGGTGGCAGCCCCAGTAATCAATGGGAAGCGGCTAACATTTTTCTCGAAAAGGGATTGCGTCGAGTTGGCCCGTATCGCGTCACTCAAACAATGGGAAGCACCACCGCCGCGTGTCTGGCGACGCCGTTTGGCATCAAAGGCATCAATTACTCAATTTCGTCAGCTTGTGCGACATCGGCGCACTGCATCGGCCATGGTTATGAGCAAATACAGTTTGGCAAACAGGACATTGTTTTTGCCGGTGGTGCGGAGGAAATGCACTGGATTTTGACCATGATGTTCGACGCCATGGGCGCGTTATCGACCAAGTACAATGAAACCCCTGAGCGGGCCTCACGGCCATACGACCGTGATCGAGATGGGTTTGTCATCGCCAACGGCGGGGCGGTCGTTGTGCTCGAGGAATATGAACATGCCAAGGCGCGGGGGGCGAAAATCTACGCTGAAGTGACAGGGTTCGGTTCGACCTCCGACGGTTATGACATGGTGGCGCCTTCAGGAGAAGGGGCTGTGCGCTGCATGAAACAGGCGATTGCCACAGCACGTCAACCGATTGACTATATCAATGCCCATGGTACGTCGACGCCGGTTGGTGATGTGACCGAATTGAAAGCCATTCGCGAAGTCTTTGGTGAGCGCATCCCGTATATCAGTTCCACAAAGTCGCTGGCAGGGCATTCGCTGGGGGCAACTGGCGCCATGGAAGCAATTTTTAGCCTGCTCATGATGAAACATGGGTTTATTGCCGCAAGCGCCAATATCGAGAATCTTGATCCCGAAGCAGAAGGCATGCCGGTGGTTATGCAGCGGATCGATGATGTCGAGTTGAACGCGGTGTTATCGAACAGCTTCGGCTTTGGCGGGACCAACGCTTGTTTAGTGTTTGAGGGATGCGATGCGTAGATCAAGAAAGGCGCCCTAACGGCGCCTTTCTTAATCCCAGTCAACAAAAAGATCCGCTTGTAACGGTACATTTTCGGGGCCATGGCGGTAACGCGAAAAATCCTGATAACCTCGTTCGCGCAAAATGGTCTCGTCAATGATCGTTTGCCCCGTCAATTCTTTCGGATCGCTTCGCACAATTTCAAATGTGGCGTCTGCCATAATCTCCGGCGTGCGCGCATGTTTGAGCATTTCCTGATTTCCGACCGCGAATTCAATGGCGGCTGTGGCAATAATGGTTTTTGGCCAGAGACAATTGACACCGATGCCATAGGGTCGGAATTCTTCTGCCATTCCCAAGCTTAATAACGTCATACCGTATTTTGATAGCGTGTAAGGGGCATGTGGGGCCAGCCATTTTTTCTCTAGTTGGATGGGCGGACTCATACTGACGATGTGCGCATGATCTGATTGTTTTAAATAGGGCAGTGCACAGCGAGCACAGACAAACACTGCTCTTGCGTTAATGGCCATCATCAGGTCAAAACGCTTTGTCTCCGTCTGTTCAACCGGGGTCAACTGGATGGCGCCAGCGTTATTGATCAGAATATCAATGCCACCAAAATGTTCGGCGGCCTCGGCCATGGCTCGTGCGACGGCTTGGTCGTCCCGCACATCGACTGCCAAAGGCAATGCTCGGCCACCAAGTTCGCGCACTTCTTCGGCAACGCTGTGTATAGTACCCGGTAATTTGGGATGAGGTGTTGAAGTTTTGGCCGCAATGACAACGTTGACACCATGTTTTGCCAGCTTAAGGGCGATAGCTCGTCCGATGCCGCGGCTTGCACCGGTGATAAAAGCAGTTAAATTGTCAAGTTGCTCACGTTTCACTGGGTTGCCTCCTGATTATCCATCAAAACACTTGGTGATGCTTTCATTGTAGCGGTGTTTTATCGTTTTCGTCGGCTAAATAAGCGATGCCTCTTGAGGTTAGGATCGCAATTGCCTATCCTTGCGGCTCATCTTTAATGTACCGTTCGTTTTGACGGAAAAATGATGTCATCAAACTTATTCCAAGCGCTCACCCTTGACGGCTTTTTGGCGGTCACACTCACTTACGGTGAACAGCACATCGAAAGTGATTGGATACCATTGCCACAAGGCGGCCGGTTTCGTTGGTTAGACAATGGGGTTTTATTAGCCGAACCGCATGACCAACCGGAAAAAACATTGTCTTTGGTCATCTCTTCGGGCATTCATGGTAACGAAACCGCACCGATTGAAATCGTTGATGAGCTTGTCCGTAAGCTCTTGGGTGGTGACATTAAACTTGCCGTGCCCGTATTATTGATCATGGGTAACGTGCTTGCCATGCAGGTGCAGCAGAGGTTTGTCAATGAAAACATGAACCGACTGTTCAATGGTAAGCACGCTGGAAAAACACACTATGAAGCCCATCGGGCAAGGCAACTCGAAGATTATGTCAAAACATTTTTCCGCGCCTATGACGCTCCAATTAAGCGTCACTATGATTTACATACGGCCATTCGACGTTCGCATCACGAGAAATTTGCCATCTATCCGTATCCGGATGGCCGGCCCTGGAACTTAGAGGAAATCAACCATCTGGAATGTTGCGGCGTTAATGCCATTTTGCTCGGCCATCAACCGTCAAGCACATTTTCCTATTTTTCAAGTCATGCCTGCGCTGCGTATGGGTTTACGGTGGAGCTGGGGCAAGTCAAACCTTTCGGCCAGAATGACATGGAACGTTTTCGTGCCGTCCGTGAGCAGCTAGCGAGCTGGTTGTCGGGTGACAATATTCGACGCTCGCCAAAATTACCGAAAGTCCCTGTGTATTCAGTCGAAAAAGAACTTATTCGGCGCAGCGAAGACTTTGTGTTTTATGTGGATGATGCGGTGCCAAACTTCACTCGTTTTCCGGTTGGCACCTGCCTAATGAAGGATGCTGAAGGCAGTTATGTGGTTCAGCACGAAGATGAGGCGATTGTCTTTCCAAATAAAAATGTGCCCGTGGGGCAGCGTGTTGGCTTGATTGTTCGTCCCGTTGATGCAGCCTCAGTTTTTGGTACGCTGTCTAGCAATCATTGATATTACAGGAGTCAAGCATGGACAAAATTAAGGTGTCTATTATTGGTGGTGCTGGTTATGGCGCAGCAGAGATTCTTCGCCATTTGCTGGTGCGTGAGGACGTCGAAATTCTTCGGATCTCAAGTAAAGATCATGTGGGCGAGTCAATTAGCCGAGTGCATCGAAAATTGGCAGGTTATGAACACTTGATCCTTGAAGACATACCACCGAGAGAAGCAGCCAAAGGGGCCGATATTGTCTTTCTCGCGATGCCACACATCGTCACGGCCAAAGTGGCGATGGAACTGTTTGATCTCGACGTACGTATTATTGATCTTTCAGGCGACTTCAGGCTACACCGGCTCGAAGACTATCAGCGCGATTACGCGCCGGAACACCCGTGTCCAGAGCGTTTGGGGACATTTGTGTATGGTATGCCTGAGCTGAACGCAGATAAGATTAAAAATGCGCGCTATGTGGCCAGTCCAGGATGCTTTGCCACATGCATCGCGATGGGCTTGTTGCCTTTGGCGGATGCCGGATTGTTAAAAAGTGTTAACGTTCGCACCGTGGCGATCACAGGCTCATCTGGTTCCGGTGTACGCCCCCAGCTTGGCACCCACCATGCGATTCGCGCCAACAACTTAAAGGCATACAAAGTGCTCCATCACCAACATCGTGCGGAAATTGTTCAAACCTTAGGAATGGCTGGGGGAGAAAGTATCGCGCTCGATTTTGTGCCGGTATCGGCCCCCTTGGTGCGCGGTATTCTTGCCATCAGTCAGCTTGATCTCCCAGCCGAGCACGATGAAGACTCAATTCGCAAGATTTATGAGGCATACTATGCGGGCAATAAATTGGTGTCTGTGATGCCAAAAGGGATGGTGCCTGAAGTCGTGGCTGTTCAGGGCACTGCGCGTGTCGAAATTGGCATCAATACCCGCGTTGATGAGGAGACTGGTGTCCGCACGCTGTGTTGCACCAGTGCGATTGACAACCTGATCAAAGGCGGCGCAGGTCAAGCCATTCAATCATTCAACTTAATGACCGGAAAACCGGCACACTACGGTCTGGATATGCCGGGGCTGTGGCCATGAGGCAAAATAATCCCGACAAACCGCTGGCGGTAGTCAAAGTTGGCGGTGATGTTTTGCTCGATGATGCGCAAAAGAATGGTTTGACCAAGAATGTCGCCGATCTCGTCAACCATGGTTGGCAAGTGGTGCTGCTGCATGGCGGCGGCCCTCAAGTGAACCGACTGCAGACACAACTCGGACTCACACCGAAAAAAGTGGGTGGCCGCCGGATCACCGGACCTGATGATTTGCGTGTCGTCAAACAAGCGATTGTCGGCGAGGTGAATGTTGATTTGGTGTCTGCGCTTATTCGTGAAGGCATTCCCGCCTTTGGTTGTCACGGCGCCAGCGGACGTCTCATTCAGGCGGTCAAGCGACCGCCACGTGTCGTCAGTGGCGCTGGTGATACGCCGGTGGATTTCGGTGAGGTGGGGGATGTTGTGGGCATCGATCAGGCCGCATTAACGCCGCTTTTAGCGGCCGGATTTGTCCCGGTTATTGCCACCTTGGGCGTCGGTGACGATGGCCGAATTTTCAATATTAATGCTGACACCACGGTGGTACGTCTGGCGGAAGCGCTATCCGCCGATCTCTTGATATTGACCACCGCAGTTGGCGCTGTGTTTGAGGACCTCAGTCGTCCTGACTCTAGAATCCCAATGATTGATGAAGTCTTGGCACGACAACTGATCCAAGATGGCGTCATTGCCGATGGCATGATTCCTAAAATTGAGGAGGCCCTAGCGGTGGTCAGACAGGGCGTCGGCGCTGTGGTCATCTTATCCGGGGCGGCTGAAGGTGCATTTCTAAAGGCCGCTCAAGGCAGCACGGAATTTGGGACGCGGATAGTGGACTCTCGGTAGAGGAATTCAGCGAATATTAATCAACGTAATGTTAGATTATGGATGCGGCCTTATTGAGCCGCATCGTTTGTGTTAACAAGGGTAAAGGAGAATGAAAATGATGAAAAAAACATTGGTAGCGGGCCTATGTGCGGCGATGGCCGGTATCGCTTCTGCGGGCAGTCTTTCGTATGATCACGTCGAAGCTGGCTTTGTCAGCTTGGATAACGGTGATGAGAACGGTGTCTTCTTCGGAGCTATGCGCAAGTTGACACCAGATGTTTTTGCCGAGTTCCAGCTTGATTATTCAGATTTCACTAAGGCCACGGCAGGCATCGGCTACGAGTTGTTCAAGGGAAACGGTGTGAGCGTGGATCTGCATGGTGGCCTTGAGTATTTTGACTTTGAACATGGATGGGGATCGCAGAGTGAGTCAGGGGCGTTTTTGGGCCTGCGTGCCCGGAAAGCGATTGGAAACGGTTCTGAGTTTTCTGTCTGGCTTGATACTGGTACAGCGGATTTCTTTAAGGGTTCGGAGCTTGGTCTTCGTACCGATTTTTCGATCACTGCTCAACTTAAAGGTGTCATCAGTTACGAAATCGGATTCAATGATCGAGACTATGATACGTTTCGTCTTGGGGTGCGCTATCAATTCTAGTTTCACAAAAAGCCCGGCTTCGAAGCCGGGCTTTTAATGTCCAGTCTTCGCATAACTTAAGGACTTTACCTGCCGCGTGTATCAGCTTAACATTGCGAACCTTTAGTAACGGGTATCGAGCAAAATATGAGAACGCATTATTGCGGCCAACTAAATCAAACAGTGGTTGGGCAGTCCGTCACACTCTACGGTTGGGTTCACCGTCGGCGTGATCTTGGTGGCTTGGTTTTTATCCAGCTACGCGATCGTGAAGGCATTGTGCAAGTGGTTTTCGAGTCCGACGACAAGGCACTTGTCGAGCTGGCAGAAACACTTCGCTACGAAGATGTGGTGAGGGTGTCAGGGGTCGTTCGTGCGCGCCCTGAGAATATGGTTAACCCGGATATGGCGACCGGAGATATCGAAGTGGTTGCGACAGGACTGGATATATTGAACCGTTCTGCTCCGCCAGCCATTCCCGTGGATAAACCTACCGAAGTCGCAGAAGAGACTCGGCTTCGTTATCGTTATCTTGATCTGCGCCGCCCAGAGATGAGTGCGAAAATAAAGTTGCGGGCGGCGGTCACGAGAACCTTGCGCCGTTACCTTGATGAACGGGGCTTTCTGGACATCGAAACCCCTTTTTTGACCAAGGCGACACCTGAGGGCGCGCGGGATTACCTTGTGCCAAGCCGTGTGCATCGAGGTAAGTTTTATGCGCTTCCTCAATCTCCACAGCTATTCAAACAGCTGTTGATGATGTCTGGTTTTGATCGCTACTATCAGATTGTACGTTGCTTCCGCGACGAAGATCTACGCGCTGATCGACAGCCAGAGTTTACGCAGCTCGACATAGAAACGTCGTTTATGCAAGAAGACGAAATCATGGCGTTGATGGAAGACATGATTCGTCATGTTTTTGAGGTACATCTCGGAGTGGCCCTGCCCAATCCGTTTCCGCGGCTTTCCTATGAAGTGGCGATGCGCGATTATGGCAGCGATAAGCCGGATCTGCGCATCTCATGGCGTTTGATCGATGTTGCGGATATTTTTGCCGAGAGTGAATTTAAGGTGTTTGCAAATACCGCAGCGGATAAAGACAGTCGTATTGCGGGCTTGCGCGTGCCCAGTGGTGCCGAGTTGTCTCGGAAAGCGATTGACGAGTTGACCAAATTGGCCGCCAAACATGGTGCCAAGGGGCTTGCTTGGATTAAGGTCAACGATCCAAAAGCGGGTGCAGCGGGTATCCAATCACCGATTGCCAAGTTTCTGACTGATGAAGAAAGCCATCAACTTGTCGACCGTCTATCTGCTGAAGCAGGCGATTTGCTGTTGTTTGTTGCGGATAAATACCGAATCGCCAGCGAAGCACTGGGGGCAATTCGGCTGCGGCTGGGGCATGAACGGGGGGCTGTAGAAGCTGGTTGGCGACCGTTATGGGTGGTTGACTTTCCGATGTTTGAGTCAACAGACGACGGGTTGGCTGCGCTTCACCACCCGTTCACAGCGCCACGTGTCGACGATTTGGCCGCACTGAAGTCGTCACCGACCTCAGCGCTGTCGCGCGCGTACGATATGGTGCTCAATGGACACGAGATCGGTGGTGGCTCCATTCGTATTCACCAGCCGGACATGCAACAGGCGATTTTCGAATTGCTGGGCATTGGCGAGGCTGAGGCGCTTGAAAAGTTCGGATTTTTGCTGGAAGCGTTGAAGTATGGCTGTCCGCCCCATGGCGGCATTGCGTTTGGGCTCGATCGTTTGGTGATGTTGATGGCTGGTGCCGAAAGCATTCGGGACGTGATAGCATTTCCCAAGACGACGACAGCCAGCTGTCCGTTGACAGAGGCACCTTCGGCAGCGTCCTCAGAGCAGTTGGCGGAATTGCATATTGAGATCAAAGGTGGGGAGTGAGTCATGGCTGGACATAGTAAATGGGCAAATATTCAGCATCGTAAGAAAGCTCAGGATGCCAAGCGTGGAAAATTGTTCACCAAGTTGATTCGTGAAATCGTCGTGGCGGCGCGTATGGGCGGCCCGGATCCTGAGGCCAATCCACGGTTGCGGGCGGCAGTGGATAAGGCGCTTGGCAGCAATATGAAGCGCGAGACCATTGAAAACGCAATCAAACGCGGCGCAGGTGGACAGGAAGGGGATAACGTCGAAGAACTTGTTTACGAAGGTTATGGTCCGGGCGGCGTGGCGATTTTAGTGGAAGCCATGACGGATAACCGTAACAGAACTGTAGCAGAAGTGCGGCATGCCTTTTCCAAGCACGGCGGCAATCTCGGTGCTGAAGGGTCGGTGGCGTATCTGTTTAATCGAACTGGCGTCATCAGTTTTGCGCCCGGCTCAGATGAAGACGCCATTATGGAGGTGGCGATCGAAGCCGGAGCAGATGATGTGATCACCAATGATGATGGCTCCATC
>RFGJ01000492.1 GCA_003696665.1 Gammaproteobacteria bacterium
GACAATGTTTATCATTTAAATGGTCGCGTATTTGTAGAAGAAGGCGCTGTGTTGCACATTGAAGCGGGTACAGTAATTAAAGGTATGCCGGGTTCCGGTGAAGATGCCTCGGCTCTTATTGTAGCTCGTGGCGGCAAAATTTACGCTGAAGGCACTGCCCAGCGTCCGATTATCTTTACAGCCGAATCAGATGATGTGAACAATCCGGCAGATATTTCTTACGACACCAAAGGATTGTGGGGCGGGGTGATCATCCTTGGCAAAGCTAAGATCAACCGCCCGGAAGGCGAATTCAATATTGAAGGCATTCCCAGCACAGAACCGCGTGGCGTTTACGGCGGAACCGACGATGATGACAATTCCGGTGTATTCCGCTATGTTTCGATTCGTCATGGTGGTGCGGAAATCGGTGAAGGTAATGAGATTAACGGGTTAACGCTTGGCGGCGTGGGCCGTGGCACAACTATTGATCATGTGGAAGTATTTGCCAATAAAGACGATGGATTTGAATTTTTTGGCGGTACGGTCAATGTAAAGAATTTAATAGTTGCTTTTTGTGGTGATGATGGTATTGATCTTGATGAAGGCTATCGCGGGAAAATGCAGTATGTGTTTGTGATTCAACATCCGGACTTTGGCAATCGTTGCGGCGAACACGACGGCGCGCCGAAATCGGCGATAACCACAGAACCAAAGGCATACGCTCAAATTTACAACGCTACCTATCTTGGTTCCGGGATGACCAGCAGTAATCCTGATCAGGACGAGTTGTTTAAGTTACGTGAAAACTGGGGTGGTATTTACGCAAACAGTATCTTTGGGGATTACAACGGATACGGCGTTGATGTAAGTGACAAATATTCTCCGGATGATGCCAAAGATCGATTGCTGGCAGGAGAAATCCAGTTTAAGAACAATATTTGGTTTAATTTTAATAAACGTACATTGGCCGATTCAATAGGAAAACAAAGCTGGATTCAAAGTTATTTGCAGAATGCAGCGAATGGCAATGTTGACGACGATCCGCAGTTGATGGGTATTAGCAGAATTCAGAATGC
>RFGJ01000493.1 GCA_003696665.1 Gammaproteobacteria bacterium
TCATGAGCCACATGTCCAGACGCACCGACCTCAGCGCCATCACCGAAGTGAGACGGGAAGGTCGCCACGAGCAGAGCGATCAACCAGTCCGCAGCATCGTGCTCGTATTGAGCGGCACCCGCCTCGCGCTGAGCGGCGCAGCCATCGCAGTGACCGGTAGTCAGTCCACAGTGCTCGGCATATCGTGCCGAGCACTTGCCCTGTGACATATTCGTCGGTACATTCTGCATAAGAATCCATTGCCATCACGCCGACGCCATCATGCACACAGACAAGTTCGACCCGCTCATTGGTAATGGTAGCTGGATAAATGGCCGCTGGGTCAAGAGCGAGTCAAAGTTTCCGGTCATCAATCCCGCAACCGAACAAGTCGTTACGGCACTTTATGAAGTCACTATGGAGCAGGCTGAAACAGCCATCACTTCGGCGGAAGAAGCGTTTCGTCATTGGTCACAAACCACTGCCCAAGAAAGATCTGACATTCTCCGTCGCTGGTATGAGCTATTGCTGACACATATTGATGCATTGGCGGAGCTGCTGACTAAAGAACAAGGCAAACCAGTTGGCGAAGCGAAAGCGGAAATTCGCTATGGTGCCGATTATATCCGTTGGTACAGTGAGGAGTGTCGACGCCTGTACGGCGAGACCATTCCCGGCCCCACTCAGAACAAACGCATCATCGTGCTCAGACAACCGATTGGTGTGACTGCGGCCATCACCCCTTGGAATTTTCCTAATGCCATGATCGCGCGCAAAGCAGCCGCAGCCATTGCGGCAGGCTGCACCATGGTCGTCAAACCATCCGAACTCACGCCGCTGTCAGCCTTGGCACTTGCAAAACTTGGCCAAATGGCTGGCTTGCCAGACGGTGTGCTGCAAGTTCTCGTCGGCACCGATGCCGAAAAGATTGGCGAAATGCTGACAACACACCCTGCGATTCAAGCGCTGAGTTTCACCGGCTCAACCGAAGTTGGCCGCAAGCTCGCATCCCGATGTGGAGAACATCTCAAACGAGTGACGCTTGAACTTGGTGGCAACGCACCGTTTATCGTGTTTGACGATGCCGATCTAGGTGTCGCTGTCGATGGCCTGATGCAGGCGAAATTCCGGAACGCTGGACAGACCTGTATATGCAGTAACCGTGTCTTGGTTCAAGACTCAATCTTGACGCCGTTACTCGAAAAACTCCACGCCAAGGTCAAAAAACTGCGCGTTGGCGACGGGCTCCTAGAACACACGCAGATTGGCCCACTGATCCAGCCGCAAGCTTGTCAGAAAGTGGCGCATCTATTGGATGATGCCAGCCGCAAAGGCGCCAAAATCACACAATTCAACGAAACGCCACCAACACATGGCTATTTCTGTGCACCAGCGATAGTGACCAACGTCACGCCGAATATGGCCATTTACCGAGAAGAAATTTTTGGCCCTGTCGTCGCCATCATGTCGTTTGCCACGGAAGATGAGGCAATTCGGCTAGCCAATGATACACAGGCCGGGCTCGCGGCCTACCTCTATACCCAAAATCCCTCTCGTATTTGGCGCATGGTGGATCAGCTTGAGTATGGCATGGTTGGCATCAATGATGCGGCCATCAGCAACCCTGCCGCACCGTTTGGGGGAATCAAAGCTTCGGGATTTGGACGAGAAGGCTCGCGCCATGGGCTTGATGAGTTTACTTATCTCAAATATCTGTCCTGGGGTATCTAGTGGCTTGAGGCTTGGCATTTATCGAACGGTTCAGTGCTCGACGACGGTTAATTGCAAATGTTTGGCAATAAATTCCAGTGCCAGCACATCCAGTGTTTTACCGTCACACACCCCATCCCATGCGCCATGACCCATACCCGCCAACGCACAAAACTGATAAGGGGCACCAGACTGCTGATAGCGTTGCTGCAAATACAGGGCCTCGTCATAGGCAATGGTGGCATCGTCGGTGCCATGGACGATCATTAAAGGCGCTTTAGTCGCGCGCCAGCGTGTTGTCTGGTAAGCCCCCTCGTAGAGATCTACCGCATCACCGCTGCCCCAGAAATCGACCACAGCACGAATTCTTGGAAGCGATTGAGCTTGATGTGTGCTGCTCAGTGTCGGATCTTCGGCAAGAGACAATTCCGTAGCAAAATCATCGGGATCGGTTGCGCCCACCGCAATCCCGATAATGGCGCCAGCGGAATTGCCAATGATCGCCACCCGTGTCAGATCGACCTGCCAGGTGGTTGCTTGGTTTGCCAACCATCTGAGTGCCGCCTTGACGTCACGCACCGCGGGATACATTGCTTTATGCTGATTCTTTTTGTAGTCAGACAGTGCCATCCCGTTGACGTATTGCGCTATCGCTTCAGGCACGGTGCCATATTCATCCATCAACCGATAATTCACACTGATGACAAGGAAGCCTCGGGAAGCAAAATAATCGCCAAAATATTTTGCGGCGCCATCAGTCTTGTCGCCATCACGAAAGCCCCCGCCATGGACAAAAGTCACAACGGGCAAACGACCGACAGCCCCGACAGGTCGATAGGCGTCCAGCATCAAGTCTTTTGTCCCGGACACCCGTCCACGCCAGCTTTCGTGGACTTGTCCCAAAGCGTAGGTGATGTCAGACACCATCTCGACGGCGAATTTGGGTTGCCGATACACGGTAGCAGCCGCGGGCGAGCCGACTGCGCCGCCCACAGATGTCTCCGGCCCTCGCTCCGA
>RFGJ01000494.1 GCA_003696665.1 Gammaproteobacteria bacterium
AAAATGCCCAAAATCACGATCACCATCACCAATTCGATCAAGGTGAAACCTGTTTGTTTTTTCATAATAGACTCCTCGTAAACGAATGAAAGGACTAGTTAATTGTGGTCACCACATTGCCATTTGACAAGTCATAAACGATTGTCGACCCTCGGCCATCGAGCAAATACGTATAAATACACTGAGTGCCACTGGCGGAAGCTTGATAGTCATTGTTGGCTGGATTGCCAGAGGTGCCTACGCTCGGCGCACTTGCCTGTAGTACTGCCTGCCAAATCTGCACACAGCGGCCCGCTGTGGGATTGTCAGAGTTATTGCCATTGGTGCTGGCAGGCCAACCGGATTGGGCTGCCCCTGCTCCGGTATCAGTCATATCCAAGGTGTTATCGCCAAAACCAACCAAATTATCTTGACTGCCAGTGGCCGGATTGGCCACCCCGCCATTGGCTATCCACTGAGCATGCGCCAACGCAATGCCCGACGCCAAGGCGCCGCCTGTGCCCCGAATCGCCGCATTATGCGCATTTTGTTGTACGTTGATGTATTTTGGCAGCGCTAACGCGGCCAAAATGCCAATAATGGCAATGACCACCACTAACTCAATTAGGGTAAATCCTCGATGATTTTGCATCACTCATCCGTCCTCTTAAGGGTTTGTAACAACTATAAGGGATAATATTAGTTCAAACAAGCGAGAAATCATCTCACATTCTTAGGGTTACTCATTGTATCCGTTTATTTTTTAGCTGCCACGAAAATTCTGTCGCGACCACGATCCGTATGTCGTGGGCCCGCTTAACACTTTGTCGGGCACTGAAACGATCTTTGACCCACTGCACCTCAATTCGCCATCGCAGTTGATCGGGGGGGGGGAATTTCTTTTTCACCAGTTCTGGATGACGCAATCGATAGACAATTTCATGGCGGACCGGATCATAACCCCATTTGCCGACGGGGAAATGAGACCACTGTTCGCTCAGAACCAATCCTGCGTAATCCTGATGCTCAGGGGCTTCTAACAGCATAAATGGATTCTGTGTTGACAGCCGCTGCAAGGCGTCGGTATCGCCGTCGATGATGGCCTGTGCCAAGCGCCAGCGAAGCGCGGATTCGAGATTTCGCAATTGCTGATTGACTTTGACATATTCACTTTGTTTGAGCCAGTCATTGGCATAACCCAGCAAGACGGCCAGTGCCACCAAGAGTCCAAGAACGGCAAGTGCCAGTCGCAGGTGCTTAAGCTGCCGATACATGGCTATTTTTTGCCCATGACCAGACCGTACATATCCCACATCGGCAGGAAGACCCCCAGCGCCAATAGCAACACCATGGCCGCAATCACGGTCAACAAGATGGGCTCAAGCGCATCGCCCAAACGCTTGACGCTATATTCAACTTCTTGTTCGTAGAATTCGCCCACCTCATCAAGCAGGCTATCCAGACTACCCGTCGTTTCGCCGACGGAAATCATTTGCATTACCAGCGGCGTGAACAGTTCTGAAGCGGCCGCCGCTCGGGTAAAAGATTCGCCTCGTTCAATCATGGCGCGCATCTGCAGCACCTTTTGCTCAACCCAAGCATTGGCCACTGCCCGCGCCACAACGATCAGCGCCTGCAGGATGGGCAAGCCTGCCGCATAGGTCATCGAGAAAGTGCGCGCAAACCGTCCCAACACCACGCGCGTGAAAAGCGGGCCAAAAATCGGCAGTTGCAGCAACTTCTGATGCCAGCGTAATCGCCCAGTCGGCGTCTTCGTCCATCGCCAGAATAGATACCCGGCAGTGAATAAACCGAGCGCCAAATAAATGCCGTAAAAACGAATCAGATCGGACATCCCAATCAAAATGCGCGTCGGCAATGGCAGGTCAGCGCCTAGCTTGGAAAACAGACCGGCAAACTGGGGCACCACCCAAATATTGATAATAATGACGGCCATGACAATGGCCGATACCACCATGATGGGATAACGAAGTGCTTGTTTGACGCGTTGCCGGGTGATGCGCTCCAACTCCAGGTAACGCGCTAACTGGGCAAACGCGAGATCGAGACGCCCAGTGTTCTCTCCAACATGGACCATGGCCACAAACAAGTCGTCGAAGACGGCTCGCTCGGTTTGCAGTGACGCGGCCAAGGGAAGACCACTTTCGAGCGCCTGTTCAACACGCTCCAGGGCCTCAGACAGCGTCTCATTGTGAGTCGAACGCCTAAGGCCATTAATCGCCTGCACCGTAGGGACACCAGCCTTGAGCAAGGCGTGCAGTTGTCGACAAAACATCACCTTGTCTTCCAGCTCCACTTTTGGCTTGCGGCGCAAATCCAAATGCAAAGAAGGCTTTAATACCTCCGCCGAAATCAAGGCGATATTCTGAGCCAGCAGCGCATTGGCCAGCTCATCGCGACTCTCGGCTGGCATTTCGCCAGTGACCAGCTCGCCATTCGGTGTCCTTCCCTGATAGCGAAAATGTGGCATTTTAACGTTCCTCCGGGGCTTCAGTGACGCGATAGACCTCGTCTAGAGTGGTCACGCCATCCAGCGCACAGCTGATGGCCGATTCCACCAACGGCCTGTACAGTTCGCTGGCACTTGCCGCTTCCGCAAAGGCTGCGGGATTACCGCGCCGAAGAGCATCCGCGATCGCCGGCGTCATCTCCAGATACTCATAGATGCCAATGCGCCCCCGATAGCCCGTTTGATGGCAATGGTGACAACCACGCCCGTGGTAGAACGGACGATCCAATAGCTCAGGGAACCGCGCTTCGAGCCAGGCCCGGTCATTCTCATCCAGCGCATATTCGGTTTTGCATGCTTGGCAAATTCGCCTGACCAGACGTTGTGCCATGACACCACGTAAAGCCGATGCGACCAAATATGGCTCGACCCCCATGTCGATCAGGCGCATTGCCGTGGTGACCGCGTCATTGGTATGCAGCGTTGACAACACTAAATGGCCGGTCATCGCCGCCCGCAGTCCAATTTCCGCCGTTTCTTGATCACGCATCTCACCAATCAATATGACGTCGGGATCTGAGCGCAAAGCAGCCCGCAAAATATTTGAAAACGTCAGCCCCACCTTGGGATTCACTTGCACCTGATTGACGCGCTCAATGCGAAATTCGACTGGATCTTCCGCGGTGATAATTTTCCGCGTCGGGCTATTGAGCAATCGCAGCGCCGCATACAAGGTCGTGGTCTTACCGCTGCCAGTGGGGCCTGTCACCAACACCAAGCCATGTGGACTTCTGACCAACTGGCGAAAACGATGCTCTATTTTTTCTGGCATGCCCAATTCTTCGAGCGTCATCATGCCACGGCTCTGATCCAAAAGCCGCATGACGACGGCCTCACCGTGGGTCACCGGCATGGTGGCAATCCGCACATCCACCTCATGCTGCGCCACACGGATGGCAAAGCGGCCATCCTGTGGTAAGCGTTTTTCCGAAATATCCAAGCCAGCCATGATTTTCAAGCGCAGTACCAACGCCGGCGCAATACGCTTTTCGTCCAAAACCTGCTCTTGCAACACACCATCAATTCGCTGGCGAATACGCAAGACCTTTTCTTCCGGTTCTATATGGATGTCGGAAGCTTGCGCTGCGACAGCATCCTCGAACAACGTTTTTAACAACCGCACCACTGGCGCATTTTCAATGGCATCACCCACCTCAGTTTGGGCCAAAGCCATTTCGAGATCGCTGGCGGCGAGGACAGAATCCAGTTCGCCCGCCAACGAATCAATTTCATCGCTGCGACGGTAGACTTGTTCGACCACTGCAAGCCAGTCAGCTTCCCGAATAATGGCGGGATACACCGGAACACCCAGCCGTTCGCGCACCTCGTCCAAGGCATACAGATCCGTTGGGTCGACCATCCCCAACAAATAACCGTCGTCTTTTTTGCCCAACACCAACACCCGGTGCCGACGCGCCAGCGTTTCCGGCAGCCTTCTGACACTGTCGGGATCAATTTC
This sequence comes from Gammaproteobacteria bacterium, assembly GCA_003696665.1. Classification (NCBI taxonomy): domain Bacteria; kingdom Pseudomonadati; phylum Pseudomonadota; class Gammaproteobacteria; species Gammaproteobacteria bacterium. The sequence continues at coordinate 3,969 of RFGJ01000494.1, forward strand.
AAAATTGGACAAATCAATGAAAGGCACTTTGAGCTGATCGGACAGCAACGACAACAAGCGGTGCTCGCTGACCAGCCCCATCTGAATGAGGGTGGCACCAAGCTTCCGCCCGGTCTTCTTTTGTTCTTCCAGTGCCGCTTCAAGCTGCGCCTTGGTGATCAGGCCTTTTTGGACCAGTAAATCTCCCAAACGTATGCGTTGTATTGCCATACTCAGTGCGTTCCTGTCTGTTGGAGTCGCGCCAACTGCTGCAGCACGAAAGCACGACTTTTCGGTGTTAACCCTTGCGCTGCCAATGCCTTTTCATATGCCTGTATTGCCGCCCGTGATTGCTGGAGGCGCTCGTGCGCCAAACCGAGTCCAAGCCACCACCTTGCCTCTTTTGGTTGAACCTCCACCAGCTTCTGATATAACGAGGCGGCCAACGCAGGCTTCTCCAGTCTCGCCGCCAACGCGGCCTTCAGTCCGTAAAAACTGATGTATTCTGCAAACGGTTGTGGCATGGAGGCCGCCAACCACTTCCACGCATTTTGCACATCACCTCGTCCCATCAGGAACCTGGCTTTCCATTCTCGGAGGACAGCGGCCGACGGCACGATTGAGAGTCCCTCATCGACAACGGCTTCCGCTTCATCAAGACGCTGATGGGCCACAAGATAAGCCACAAGTTCAATACGGGCGCCCAACAAATCGGGTTTCAACTGCAGTGCTTCACGCAACAAAGCCTCTTGCCTATCTGGGTTTATGCGCGCGCGACGCCACAGCATTTCCGCCTGTGTGGTGCGGGACGCCGACTTGTTTATGGTGACCGCCGGTGTGTCAGAGGCTGACAAGGTCTCGCGACGATTGTGTTCCGCATTTTCTTTACGGTCCGTTATTGCCCTTTTGTCCAAGGGCCGGTGAGGCTCCGAGATAATGGGGCCATCTTTGCTTACTCGCGCTTCATGATTCGCTTTCTCGTTGCTCAAGGCAACTTGTTCGAACTGGCCGCCCGTAGAATGTTTCACCCAATGGGACAAGGGCGGTTCAGATGGCAAAGCTGGCTTTGTCTGCGCCTTCTCGGGTCCAGACGCCATCGCGTCGTTGATGACTGGCTCGGCACGAGGGGCGTGGCGCCGCGGTGCGGCATTATTTGGCACGCGCGCCTCTACCTGAGGTGCTGCCGTCTCAGGCAGTGCCGCATGAACTGGCACAGACCCAGACCAGCGCACCCACCAATACGCAGCGAGCAACAGTACAAGCCCCAAGCCCAACCAAATGATTTTTTTTCGCCGATTGGGTGGCTCATCAACGATAGGCGCCTCCAAGGGTAAAGGACCTGCTTTCATCCCTTGTTCTTGTCGCTCGAGGTCTTTCAACATCTGATTGATGACACTCATCAGATTCGCCTCCACATGCCCGCCAGCCAAGACAGGTGGATATCATCGGTATCCAATGCCGCCAATCGAATATGTCGGCGCTTGATCTGGTAGCGACGCTCACCAAACAGGATGATCAACGCCTTATGCATTAAAATGTTAATGAGTCTTGGAATCCCGCGGCTGTACGCATGAAGCACACGCCATGCAGCCCAAGACAGCGTGACTGGTACAGGATGGGCTGGATTGGCTCTGGCTGCACTTAATCGATGATGCACGTAGGCCTTCAGCTCTGCTCGACTCAACGGCCGCAAATGACATGAAAAGGTGATGCGCTGGCGCAGTTGCCGAAGATGCGGTTGCGCTAGGCGTGCGTCCAATTCCGGTTGGCCAAAAAGCACCACCTGCATAAGTTTTCTTTTTTCCGTTTCCAAATTAGTGAACAAGCGCAACGCCTCCAGCGTCTCGTCAGGCAAAGCTTGTGCCTCATCCACAATCAAGACAACCGGCTTGCCCTCACCCCGCAACTTAATCAAACGTCGTTCGATCATGTTGGTCAGCCGGCCCTGTTCTGTATCGCGCGCCACACGCAATCCTAATTCGGAGGCGAGCTGGAAGCGGAGCGCTTCAGCTGACAGGTAAGGATTAGGAATAAAAGCACAATGATGGCTGGCTTCCAATTTGTCGAGTAATCGACGACACAGCAATGTCTTGCCTGTACCAACTTCACCAACCACTTTGACAAACCCCTCTCCCGTTGCCAATGCCACAAGTAATGTATTCATGGCATCCACATGGGCTGGCAACGCGCAGAAGTAATCGGTATCTGGCGTCAACCCAAACGGAAATTCACGAAAGCCAAAGTGGTATAAGTACATGCGTAATCAATGTGTCTCCAACTGTTCGATACGATCAGCCGATTCACTCAGGTACTGCTGCCACGTATCAGGTTGAACCACTTCCGCTTTCAGCAGGATGACCAATTCGCTTTTCTGCACCTGCTTTTTACGCTGTTCAAATAACCGGCCAAGGACTGGCACATCCGATAAGCCTGGGGCACCCGCGGTATCATCCACGGTTTTTTCTTGCATCAAGCCCCCGATAATGACAATTTGCCCAGACTTGGCGCGTACAATCGTATCCGATTCACGCACCGAGGATATTGCGAGCGGCAAGGTAAACTCATCATCGCCGAGTTTGAGCACTTTGGTTTGATCGCGCACTTCACTGACACTCGGATGGATGTGCAAAATCACATCACCGCGTCGTGAAATTTGCGGCGTCACATCCAGTGCGATCCCCGAAAAGAAAGGCGTCAAGGTGACATCAGGCGTGATGGTCGAGGTGGCCGTACCCGCGACTGTCGTCGTAGAGACATCGGTGACAAAAAATTCATCCGTCCCCACTTTGATGACCGCCTTTTGATTGTTCAAGGTGGAAATTTGGGGGCTGGACAATACCCGCACCTTGCCTTGCGTGCGCAGCAACTCAAGCACCGCAGTAAAGTCACTTTTTTGGTAAACCGCAGAGAAAATCCCTTGCAAGGGATTATTGGCATTATTGCTGGCCACCGGTTGACCCAGTTGCGCCAGATTCAACGTGTTATTGGAATTGACAATGCCAAACGATCGCCAGTCAATCCCTGTCTCTTGCCCATGATTAAGCGTCACTTCCAACACGCGCGCACGGAGAATCACTTGCCTTGACAGGTTTTTCTCCGACATATGCAGATAGTCACGAACCAGTCTTAACGCTCTGGGTTCAGCTCGTACCACCACGACACCGGCTTGCGGACTGACCACCACCTGCGCACCTTTCGAGTCTGCCACCAGAATGCGCAGTGTTTTTTCCAGTTCTTTCCAGACATCGGCATCGGTCTGCGTTTCGATCTCAGTGGAACGTGGGGTTTGGATCGATTGCCCCGTTTTCTGACTGCGCCCTGCCGTCCCACTGAACGCACTACCTGAGGCAGCACCGACGACACCACCTTGCTGGCCACTGCTCGCCTGGCCTGAGTTGACCTGTGTACTCGACCGGCCAAGGCGTTTCAAGTTGATGTACTCCAGCGGAAAAATTTCTGTACGCGGCTGAATGGGCAAAATCGTATAAACGCCCCGTTCAAACCGATATTCATAACCATAGACATCGCGCACGATGTCCATGACCTGAGGCACCGTCACGCCACGCAAATGCAAAGTGATTTTTCCATCGACGCCAGGCGCGAGCACCACGTTATAGGGCGTCTCTTTCATCAAACTGAGAAAAAACTGTCGCGCTGGCACGGAGTCCACATTCACATCGAAACGTGTCTCCGGCGGTGGCGTCGCCACCGTTTGTGCTGGTGGCACAAGCTCGTCAAGCACCTGTGCCTCAGAAATCTGTTGCTGACTGGCGGCATTGCGCAGTATGTCCGCTGCTGGTGTTGCTTTTGTGGTGGGCTCGTGCACCGACCAACTTTGGCAACCCGCCACAGCCAACATCGCCGTCATGGCCCACGTGCATCTTGTTATCCTTCTCCACGATGTCTTTTGTATGCGCTTCATTTGCGTTCTCTTCTTTTCACTTTTGTCGGAACCAAGGTCAACCATTGCTTTGTCCCATGCCATTTCACCAAGACTCGCCCTGATTCAACCTTCAGGAGCTCAATCCCATGTCGACGTTCGCCAACGGTAAAGATTTCGCCATTGATCACGGCTCGAGCCTGTCGGCCTTGAAAAATACCTGTCAATTTAAGCGACTTTGTCTTGATTTTTTGGGGCGCGCTGCCGCCCGGGGGCTGGGTCGGGTCACGCGCCTCAGCCATCGTTGCCCACACCACCAAGCTGAAGAAAATACAACTAATCCAACGCATTGGTGTGCCCCTCCGCCTCAGACATCCCCATTAAAAAGGGCCTGTCACTCAACGAAGCCAATGTCAAACGCACTTCCGCAAATGGATATCGCTTGACTTCGTAACGCAAACCGTCCCATATAAAATGATGTTCTGAATTTTCCAGGTCGTTCACATAAGCTTTGACATCCGCATACCGCCCACGCAAAACAAGCTCAATCGCATGCAAATAGACAAGGGCCGCCTCAGTGTCCTTATTGTGGTCATTGTCGTCCGACTCGACCACGGCAGGTTGCAACGGCTCGGCCGGCAAATTGCGTAACGAGACCACTTGTAACTTGCCACGTCGTTTCAAGACGTCGTGCAAAACACTCGCCATACGTTCAGGCGGAATGAGTGCATTCGTCAATTGGCGAATTTTGCTTTTCTGCAAGGCCACTTGCGCCGACAGCGTATCAACTTTGGTTTGCAGACTCTCGACGGACCCAGATGACGCCAGTGTTTGCTGCACGCTCGCGACTTGTTCCGCCAGCCGACCGTTTTCCGCAGCCATTGAAACAATTTCCGAACGGACCACTTTGGTTTGCTTGGCCATAGGCTGCACCCAAATAAAATCCACCACGGCGACGGCAAGCAGCGGCATTAAAATCAGGAACGCGATTTTTTCGCGGTCACCCAGCTGTTTCCACTGTTTAATTATTCGATTCATTGACTTTCTCTCCAAGCGGCGCGACCACAAAATGTCTCAACGAGCGGTTGTTCTTGTCCGCCTCCAGTCGAATGACACCATATTGCAAATGTGTGGTACTCGGCATACCTTGCAAACGCCGAATCATTTCTGCCACCTGTTCGTCTTTCCGGGTTGCTCCCTCCAGACGTAACCCTCGATGGTCCACGCGAAACGCAGTCAGCCACACTTGATCGGGAATTTTTTCCAGGTCTGTCAGCAGCTGGGAATATTTCAGTTTTTGACGTTTTTGCAAGTCATTGATGAGCTCAATGGTGCCTTGCGATTTTGCCAACATTTGCTGCAATCGTTGAATCCGTTGTGTCATCCTCGCACGAAACACTGCACTCGGCACTTGTGACTCCAAGCGCGTCAATTGCGCCTTCAGCGCTGCCTGCTGCGCTTGCGTCGCTTCGCGCTTCTCGTACGCCGCACTGAGCTCAGAATACGCCCACCAGAAATCAGCAAAAGCGATCACGAGCCCGACCACCACGGCCAACCCAAGATACACAATGGGTATCCGTTCTGGTGGTGGTAACAAATCGCCATAATACAAATTGACCCTTTGCTGAGTGTCAGCCATGCCCATCCTCCACCACTCGCGCTGCCGCATCTGCCAACGTCAAGGCTCGCCTGATGTCGGGGTGATCATTTCCGTCGCCCAAGGTCGGCGAAGTCAACACCTTGATCTCAATCCCCAAATTCGCGGCCAGATAACCGGCGAGATCATCCGTCATGCCACCCCAATCAGGCACCAGTGCGAGTTTGACCGGCGGCTGCTGGAGCTGTGTCTGGTAAAAATCGAGCGTACGCTGCATTTCGAGAAGCAGTGATTCCCGCACATCCAGATCGTCCGGCATCAGGTATTCTTCCCACGCCCGCATGCCACTGAGCGTTCTGGTCATGTAGAGGGCACTGTTTCGGTACAATAAAAAGGCTATCCGTTCCTTGCGAGGCGCAGTCACACAGAGTCCCTTACCGACCTCTTCACCAAGATCGCTGGAAAACAAGTGACGGAGCTCCAACTCCGGCACACTGATGGCATCGATATCTAGGTCGGCGTCGTGTATCGCATCAACCAATTTTTTGAGCCGCGGTTTATGCGCCACCACAACGTTGACGCGCTCGTGAGCGCCGCGAACATCATCCGGCAATGGGAAATAGTCAATTTGACATTCGTTGACGGGATACTCCAAACGATCGCGCACCGCCAACGCCAAAATCTGACGCCAATCTGACTGCGGCACATTGTCATCCGGCCGTTGCGCCTGAAACAATTGATATTGATCAAAATCCAGTACCAGTCGAATCTTCGCTGATGTACGACGGCCTGCCTGACTTCGGATCCACGTTGCCACCATTGGCCAATCGGCAGGCGCGAACGCATGATAATAAGCCTGCCCACGTGTGACCATAGCGGCATAAATCCCTGTCTCCGTTGAAACTGCCCCCACTGTCAAATGTTCAGCCGCAGATTTTATGACTTTTCCCCACATGAACCATTCTCTGTTTTATTCATAAAATTTTTACTTATTGCAGTGTGCCGCCAACCACCATCTCTCGGACAGTCGCCATTCCCCGGCATGTTGCCATAGCTTCAAGATATTTTCCATTCTAGCCTAATTATCGCTATAATCACGACCAATTCTTGGCCCGAGCAGACATCAGCAGAGAAAAAAGAGGTTACTGCCCATGAATTTTCGTTCCAAGACCTTGTTGGTCACATTGAGCATGGTTTGTGGTTTGGCACTGGCCCATCACCTCGACCCTGAGAATATTGATAAAAGAACTGCCCCAGTTGGCAAGGTATACAAAGTAGGCGACAAAGTGCCAGACGTCACGGCGTCAACGGGCAGCAATGAAAAAGCGGCACGTTCCGGCGAAACCATCGTAAATACCTTTTGCGCAGGCTGTCATGCCTCTGGCGCGGCTGGCGCCCCGAAGATTGGCAATAAGGCAGACTGGGCGCCAAGAGTTGCCAAAGGTAAAGACACCCTCGTCAAACATGCACTGCAAGGGTTCAATGCCATGCCGCCAAAAGGCTTGTGCATGGACTGTAGTGACGACGAGATCAAAGCTGCCGTCAGTTATCTGCTCAAGCAGGTACAATAAAAGCGCAATACTGTTGTGAAAAAAGCGGCCTCGGCCGCTTTTTTCTTTAAGATCTTTGAAATTTGGCCGATTATGTACAAACCTATAAGAAAAACCGACTTGTGCATGGCCCAATGAAAGATTTTTTCCGACCTGCCGTCGTGTTTATGAACCAGCTCACCTACGGACTAAAGCTGAGTCTGGTGACACTATTATTTTTGATTCCTATCGTGATAGTGGGCTATGGCTTGGTCGAACAAATCTCCGATCGGATTGAACGCACCCGGAATGAGCTCAGGGGCCTTCAACGCTTGGATGACGTCTACCAAGCGCTCGCGCTCGCCCACCAAGTTCAGCGCACCCATCTCCTTCTCACATTGAAATTTGACACCCCCCACAAGAATGCGGCGGAACTCAGTGTGAATGCACTGGCCAAACAGCTGCGCGCGATGGCGTCACCACTCGGTTGTCGCGCCGATAGCCGATGGCAACAAAAACTCACAGCCCTGTCAAACACGGTCAAAGACACAACAGGCCGTGTGACGACATCAGCTCGTAATCTTAACGACCTCATTCGAAGTTTCTCTCCCATTTCGCAAGCAGTTCATGATCTTTTTAAAGTGGTTGCGGATGAGTGTGATCTGCTTAATGACGGGACCTCATCAACGTTCTATCTTGGCCAAACCATCACGTCAATGATTCCCGAAGCGCTCGACAAGTTTGCCAACAGCCGCGCAGTGACAATGTATGCGGTCACTCAAAATCCCATTGCCTCAGCCACTTACGATGCGCTCGCCAACAGTATTGATGGCTTGACGGCTTTTCAGGAAACCGCTGCGCTCAGACTCAAATATGCGTTTTCGCTCGACCCCGATATTGCCAAAACACTGACCCCCAAGCTGGATGCCGCCCTGCGAGTCATTCCAAATTGGTCCGATTTTGTCAATCAGGAGCTCATTGAAGCGATTCAGGTGCAAGTCGCGCCGGACACAGTGGCGCAGCACGCACAAAAACTTCATGATGCGTGGATGAGCCTATATCAAGCGGCACGTGATCTCTTCGAAGGGCGACTGTTGGCGCGTCTAGAAGCCTTGCAAGGCAAGTTGAGATTTTATGTGGCGGCGACACTGATCGTACTGCTTGCTGTCCTCTATCTGTTTGTCGGTATGTCGATCAGTATCCGTGCCACCATTCACTCGGTTGGCAGAGCCGCCGCGCGTCTGGCACAAGGCGACACCACAGCCCGCGTCAAAATTTATACGAAAGACGAAATGGCACAGCTTGCGCGCGATTTTAATGCGATGAGCGAGCGCATGCATGATTTGATTGGTAAAGTCTCAAGCACGGCGGTCGAGGTCAGTCACCAAGCCGAACACCTTCGCCATCTGGCCAGAGAGGCCAATCAGTCACTTGACGAACAACGCGAAGATGCCGACAAAATCACCCGCCTGACACGGGAGCTGGACGACTCGGTGAAGCTGCTTACGGAGAATACCGCTCAAGTGGCCGACGCGGCATCACATGCGGATACCGAAGCACAACGCGGTCGACAAACTGTGCTCGAGGCCAGCCAAGCCATTTCACAATTATCTGACGAAATTGGCGAATCGGTAGCCACCATTAATCACCTCAAAGCACAAAGCAATAATATTGCCCAAGTGCTCGAGGTCATCCGTACGATTGCTGAACAAACCAACTTGCTCGCACTCAATGCGGCCATTGAAGCCGCGCGTGCTGGCGAACAAGGTCGCGGATTCGCCGTCGTGGCCGATGAGGTGAGGGCACTGGCACAACGGACCCATGAATCGACCGAAGAAATTCAAGCGACCATTGCGTCGCTGCACGAAGGGGTGGCACAGGCGGTGAGCCAAATGGAGCGGAGCCAACAAAGTGCTTCAGAAACCGTGCGTCATGCCGAACGCATCAATGCTGCCTTGAGCGCGATTGTGGATGCGGTACAAAGCATTGTGGCGCGCAATGCCGCCAGTGAGCAGAGCGCCGATGCGCAAAGAAAGCTCGCCGACAGCATTGAGCTACTTGTCCGCAGAATCAACGAGCATATGGATGTCAGCGCACAAAGCTCCGATAAAACGCTGGCGGCCAGCGAAGAAGTGGCGCGGTTGGCGGCAGAACTCAGCCATCAGGTGGAACAATTTAAGATTTAGCGCGGCCCAGTCGTGCCCGCAAAGCGGCCAGGTTGGCCTGATTCACCTGCTGCTGCTCGTTGTCCGAGAGCTTAGCATGCGGATTCTCCCATTGCAGGTCTTCTGGTGGCAATTCATCTAAGAACCGACTGGGCTGGCAAGTGATGACCTCCCCAAAACGTCTTCGCGTTTGTGCCATGGTCAGTATTAATTCCTGTCGGGCCCGTGTAATTCCCACATAAGCCAAACGGCGCTCCTCTTCAATCGTATCTTCCTCGATGGCCGTGCGATGTGGCAACAGTTCTTCTTCACACCCAACCAGATAGACCACCGGAAATTCCAACCCTTTGGCCGCATGCAACGTCATCAGTTGCACTTGATCCTGCTTTTCATCGCTATCGAGACGCTCAAGGCGATCAAACAGCATCAGTCGTTGCACGATGTCCGCCAATGTCCGCGCTTGGCCTTCGTCGTCACAGCTAAGGCGATCTATCCAGTCAATCAGATCCAACACGTTTTGCCAGCGGAACGTGGCCACCTTTTCGTTGCTCGCGTTCTCGACGAGCCAATGACGATAGTCCACCTGCGCCAACAAATCTTTCAGACACTTTTCAAGCGCGTGCTCATTTAACTCAGCGCGTATGCGGTCTATCATCTGTCGAAACTCCGTCAGTCGCTGCCACCGCCGTTGGGTGATACCTTCGGGAACTTCCGATGCCGAAAGGGCGGCAAATAAGCTTTGTTGTGTTGCTCGGGCGTGATTGGCGAGTGCTTCCAACGTCGCAGGACCAATGTCTCGAGTCGGAGTGTTGATGATGCGGAGAAACGCATTGTCATCATCGGGATTAGCCAGCAAGCGGCAATAAGCCAGAACATCCTTGATTTCCTTGCGGGCGAAAAAAGAAGTGCCACCAGTTAATCGGTAAGGAATCTGTTGATTCATCAAGGCCTGCTCGAAGATACGTGCTTGATGATTTCCCCGATATAAAATGGCAACATCGCCGTAATTCAATGTTCGATTGAATCGACGCCGCATGATTTCGGCCGCCACATAGTCAGCCTCGGCCGTCTCGTTCGGCATGGACACCACGCGTATCGGTGGACCAAATTCGTGTTCTGACCACAGTTTTTTTTCAAACAAATGGGGATTATTGGCGATCAAATGGTTGGCGGCCTTGAGGATCCGGCCCGTCGAACGGTAATTCTGCTCCAAAGTGATCACTTCAAGGTTCGGGAAATCCCGCTTCAATTGCGCCAAATTTTCTGGGTTAGCCCCACGCCACGCATAGATTGACTGATCATCATCCCCGACCACGGTAAACTTTGCGCGTTGACCGACCAAATGGCGCATCAAACGATACTGCGCCACATTGGTGTCCTGATATTCATCAACCAATAGGTAGCGTATCCGCTGTTGCCAGCGGGCACGGATCGTTTCATTCGACAACAGTTTGACCGGCAAGCGAATCAGATCATCAAAATCGACCCCATTGTAGGCGGCCAATACACGCTCATAGCTGGCGTACAAACGCGCCGCTTCCTGCGTTTGTTGATCGAGCGCCGTCTTCAGTGCCTCTTCCGGCTCAATCAATTCACCTTTCCACTGCCCGATTTGCCACTGTACATATTTGGTAAAAACCTTGTCTGCCGCCAAATCCGCTGGCAGCAACTCCTTGATCACATTCAGCGCATCTTGCTCATCAAAGATAGAAAATCCTGCCCGAAGGTGCGTCTGGTGAATTTCCTGATGCAGGAATTGCAAGCCAAAATGGTGGAACGTCGACACGTTCAGCCCTCTTGCCTCAGCAGCATTGAGCGCACCTTGCACGCGCGCTTTCATCTCACGCGCTGCTTTATTGGTAAAGGTCACCGCCAATATTTCATGGGCGGCATACTGACAGTGGCGGATCAGGTGGACAATCTTCGCTGTGATCACACTGGTTTTGCCGCTACCCGCACCGGCGAGTACGAGCAGCGGCCCATGAATATGGCTGACGGCATCCTGTTGTTTGGGGTTCAGGCGCATGACTGCGAGCAATCCGGGCACAGGAAGGTCAGGGATTATAACATCGCGACGTTGTCTTTCGTGCAGACAATCTTGGTATCATCTATCCTTGACAAGGAGCCACTTCGGAGGATGTACCATGGTGAAGTTTCTGCTCAGCGTTTTACTGGTGTTGCCAAGTCTTGCTTTGTCTAAGGTTGAGACGATCTCCGCCGATGCCTTGCTCGCGCAGCAATCCCAGAACAAAACACTCGTCATATTGGATGTACGCACCACAGATGAATTCTTGCAAGGGCACGTCCCGGGCGCGATCAATATTTCGCACGACGAGCTTGAGAAAAAGCTCAATACCCTCATGCCATATCGGAGCCAACCAATCGTGGTCTACTGTCGCTCCGGTCGTCGGGCCAAACTGGCCATCGATATGCTGGAAAAAGCCGGGTTTGAGAAAATTTATCACCTCGCAGGCGATATGAATCAATGGCAGGCGGAAAACCGGCCAATCGAAAAATAGAAACGCGCTGTCAACCGAATGCAGGGTAGTGCGTTGTATGCGGTTGACCACAAACACAACAGGAGGTGGCCTATGAACCGAACACGACTATCTATCATCATGTGCGGGCTGTTGACTGCGGCAGTTGCGACGGCCAAAACGCCGCAGGTATCCGTGCAATGGGTTCACCCTGAGAAGTACACAGACGTACAGGAAACCATTGGCGCTCCCGACAAGCATCGTGGACAGATATTGGCGCGACTGGAAGCGCACTTACGCCGTGAAGCCAAACGGTATCTGGCGCCTGATCAACGTCTTGAGGTTGAGGTTCTTGACGTCGACTTGGCTGGTCACGTGTGGCCGGTCGAAGGTCAGGATCGGCGCATCGTTCGCGACATCGACTTTCCAAAAATCGTTTTGCGTTATCGGCTGTATGAGGGAGATAACATGGTGGCACAGGACACTGTGACGCTAAAAGATATGGATTTCTTGCGGCGCGTGCCCAAAAAAACACCAGCCGATGGCTTGCGTTTTGAAAAGCGGCTGCTCAGCGACTGGCTAAGACAACTATCTCAAAAGACACAAGTCGCACATCAATGACGGATTGCGGGGCAAACGCCCCGCGATTACTTATCGCCTCCATTCTGATCATTCCTGCTCCATCGCGAATGGTTGAGAACCACGCAGTGTTTTCACCCATCGCTTGAAATCCTCGAGTGTCGCATACAATGCTGGCACTAGGAACAGCGTGATGACCGTGGCGAACAGAATGCCCATCCCCAACGAAATGGCCATGGGAATGATGAATTGCGCCTGCAAGGATTTTTCAAAGTAAATGGGGAGCAAGCCGGCAAAGGTTGTCAGCGAGGTCAAAACCACCGCCCGGAACCGTTGGCACGCGCCTTCTTGAACCGCTTCCACTACCGACATAGTGCCTGTGTCTCGGGCGCGATTGACAAAGTCGACCAACAATAACGAGTCATTGACCACCACACCACCAAGGGCAACAATGCCAAAAAGCGACATCATGCTTAAGCTGAACCCCATCAGGTAGTGACCGATAATCGCCCCAATCACACCAAATGGGATCACCGACATCACGATCAACGGCTGGCTATAGGATTTCAAGGGTACGGCCAAAAGCACATAAATGAGGAACAATGAGAGGGCAAACGCCTTGGCAATGGCCGTGCCAAGCTCTTGACGCGCCTCGCTTGCCCCGGTTAGCCCGGCCTTGACCGCCGGGTAATCTTTTAAGATTTCCGGCAGCACGTTACGATAGACGTCCCGCAGTACCTGGTCCGACTCCACCTTGTCCGGATTGATGTCCGCCATGACACGAATGGCACGCGCCCCATCTTGACGGCTAATCGTCGAATACGCGGCGCCCATCTCAAGCTCTGCCACCTGCATGAGCGGCACAGCCTGACCACTTGGCGTGCGAATCCACATACGCTTCAAATCATAAAGTGACTGTCGAAGCTCGCGTGGATAGCGCACCATCACCTTCACTTCATCTCGACCTCGCTGAATGCGTTGTGCCTCATCGCCGTAAATGGCTTGACGGACCTGGCGGCCTAGCTCCAATTGCGTCAAGCCAAGCGGCTCTGCCTCCGGTTTGATTTTCAGTTTGATTTCCTGAGTGCCTGAACTGAAACTACTGCGAACGTCGTAGACGCCCTCATAAGATTTGAGTCGATCCATCAACTGACTGGCCGCACGTTCAAGCTGATCGTAGTTGCGTCCTGTCAACTTGAAAGACAAGGCGGCCCCGCCCCCGACATTGGTGCCAGCAAAAAATCTCACTTCCTTAACGCCCGGCAGCTCCCCGACCGCACGCCGCCAACGGCGTTCAATCTCAAACGCATTGATGCTTCGCGTTTCTGCCTTGGTCAACTCCATGAACACGTTGCCACCGGTGTCGCCATTCGTCCATAGCATGATGTGCTTGAGAAAGCCACCTTCCTCGGGATGCGTCTTGTCCCACTCATCGCTGATTTTATAAGCGGCCTGTTCAACCCGAGACAGAACATTATCTCGCATGGCCACTGATGCGCCATCGTTGAGCACCACATTGACCTGAATAAAGTCGCTAGGCACCGTCGGAAATATCTCAGTCCGTACCAAACCGCCGGTGACCAGCCCACTGGCCATAATCACCAAACCGAAGAAGGTCGCGATAGTGGGGTACCGCCAGCGCGTCGTCCAGCCGACCGCGCGACGGTAGTGAGTCTGCACAAATCGCTCAAACCCATCGCGGAAAGCATGCTGAAAGCGCTCAAACGCATTGGCGCTTTTGGGGTCATAGGGTTTAAATTTCATATGCGCCAAATGCGCCGGCAAGATTAGTTTGGACTCCATTAAGGAAAATAGTAAACACAGACTGACGATAATTGATATTTGAGTGAAAAATACCGACGGCCCGACGTCAATGAACAGTGTCGGTGCAAAAGCGGCGATGGTCGTCAAGACGCCGAAGGTGGCCGGCGTCGCCACCCGTTGTGCACCAATGATGACATTGTCGACGGACTGTCCGTCTTTTTTGATGGTCGTATAAATGCTTTCCCCGATAACGATGGCATCATCCACCACAATCCCTAACACCAAGATAAAGGCGAACAGGCTCAGGAGGTTAATGCTCACCGCCCAAGGGCCAAGGTTCGGCATGACCAAAAAAGCGCCCATAAAGCTGATGGGAATGCCAAGCATCACCCAAAAAGCAAGACGAACCCTGAGAAACAAAGTGAGAATCAAGAAGACCAGAATCGCGCCTTGAAACAGATTGCTCCACATCATGTCAAGGCGGCCTTTCAAATAGTAGGACGTGTCTCCCCAAACTTCGAGGTTCACCCCTTTAGGCAACGTCTTACGCTTTTGTTCGACATAACGCTTCACGTCTTCCGCGATTTCAATGTCATTTTGATCGCCGATCGACAACACCTGAATCGACGTCACTGGTTTGCCATCAAAATGTGAATACTCATCACTTTCGACAAATCCATCCCGGATGGTCGCCACGTCACTTAATTTGAGCTCCGTACCATCGGACGTGGTGCGCACGACGATATTGGCAAACTCCTGGCCAGTGTAGGCCTGCCCGAGGGTACGAACACGGATGTCTCCCCCTTTTGTCTTGAGGCTTCCCGCCGGCAGATCCAATGACGAACGGCGAATGGCATTGGTAATGTCGGATATCGTCAACCCATATTTCAGTAGCCGGTTCTGGTCAATTTCGATGGTCATTTCGTAGGGCCGTTTGCCCACCACACTCACCTGATTGACCGAAGGTAATGCGGCGATTTCATCTCGGATTTCATCGGCCAATGTTTGTCGTGAGCGTCGGTCCATGTCGCCATATAACGCGAGCCATAGCACCTGATTGGTTCGCTCTTCCTTGGCGACGATCGGCTTTTCTGCTTGATCCGGAAAGGTGGAAATCGCATCCACACGCATCTTAATCTCGTTGAGCACTTCATTGAGATCGAAGTCATTATCGACCTCCACCCTCACCATGCCAAAGCCTTCACTGGCTGAAGAACGCACCTGCTCAATGCCATTCACGTCACGAATGGCATCTTCAATCTTCAGAATCACGCCCTGCTCGACGTCGGCAGGCGCTGCCCCCGGCAGTGCGACAGAGACCACAATCCAATTACGTTGAAACTCGGGAAACATGCGTTTATTGATGCCGAAGTAACTGACCAGGCCAGCCACGAGCACAAACCACATCAGCAAATTTGCGGCAACGCTGTTACGCGCAAACCAAGCAATGATTCCTTGGCGTGTCTGATCAACGTGCATTGTCGACCTCCTCGGCGACAACCGCCTTGTCAACTGGCTCCGATGACGCGGCCTTACCTTCCTCAGACGCGCTGTGTTTGGCGTCACCATGACCTGATGGCTTCGCTTCTGCGATGCGAACGGTCATGCCATCGACCCATGATTCCAAAGGTGTCGTGACGAGACGGTCACCAGATTCGATACCGGACTTCACATAGACGTATTCGCGGTCACCACGGATTGGGGCAAGCGTTCGTGTGCGGAGCTTATTGTCGCCATCGACCACCAGTATTTGATCACTGCCATGAATGGCAAGACG
>RFGJ01000495.1 GCA_003696665.1 Gammaproteobacteria bacterium
CTCGATTCGGCGAACATGACGCCAAACGAGTGGCTACATATTGCTGAAGACATTGAACAACATTACGACGAATTTGACGGGTTTGTCATATTGCATGGCACGGACACCATGGCTTATAGCGCCTCTGCGCTGTCTTTCATGTTGGAGGAGTTGTCCAAGCCTGTGATTTTTACCGGTGCACAAATCCCCGCAGGGGAAATACGCACCGACGCCTTCGACAACCTGATTGGCGCACTGCTTATTGCGGCTCACTACAAAGTCCCAGAAGTGACTGTGTATTTTCATCATCATCTTTATCGAGGTAATCGAACACAAAAAGTTGATGCAGAAGGGTTTGATGCTTTTGCGTCGCCCAACTTTCCTCCACTGGCGACAGTGGGCACCGATATTGAGATCCGCCGTGAACTGCTACAGCATTTTCCGAATCGACCATTCCAGGTGCGGCGCTTAACGCCACCCAAAATTGTGACTGTGGACATTTTCCCAGGTTTTGACCCGGCCATCATCGATAGCCTCATCGACCACGGCGTCAATGGCATTATTCTTCGAACCTATGGCATGGGCAACGCTCCGGTCAAGGACGGACGTTTGCTTGCCTCTCTTGCTCGCGCAAGTCGCCGAGACACTGTGATCGTCAATTGCACCCAGTGTTATCGTGGTGCCGTGAATATGGCGGGTTACGAAACCGGTAAAATGCTGAGCGACGTCGGCGTCCTCTCTGGCCATGACATGACAGCAGAAGCGGCACTGACCAAGTTATATTATTTGTTCAGCGCCGGCCTTTCGGTGGCTGAGATCCGTACGCAAGTGGGCATGAATTTGCGCGGCGAATTGACCCCACCATCACAGTAGATCACCCGAACTACTTACGCGGGAAGAAAATCTTTTAGGTATTGAAAACGCGGCGTCAGTTCACCCCGATATACAATACAGGCGCGCTTGAGTGTGTCCGACAAATTAACGTCATCAAAAGAGCGTGCGAGATCGATCGCCGCAATCTCCGGCAAGTACTTCGGCAAAATACTCGAAAAATGATCCGAGGCATCTTTAGAAAGTTCGCATGGAAGGTTGTCAATCGCCATGACCACAGTGCCACCAACACGTACCCCGGAAGCAATATGATTGTCTTCAGGGAAGTAGGTATAAACAGGATTGTCGATATCGGTTGCACGTTGTGTACATTCTAAACTTCCATTGATGTCACAGCTGATATCACCTATTGCGATTGGCATCCGCTCGGCATTTTCCGCCATCACTTCGACTGGTAAGTGCTTAGGATATTCTGGCGACCAGTATGGCGTCTGTAAAAGAATGTCAAAATGACCCAGCAGCTCGTGGAAAATGCTTTCGTAGCCTTCTTTGCCACGCTTTACAAAATCTTGAAAATCAAACGGCCCGCCGTCCTTTCTGCGATGAATGTGACGACTGGACACCACAGCATAAAATGAGCCGTCTGGCAGTTCATTGGCCAAAAATTTTTCCGTCTCAACACGCGGCAAACCAAGCCATTGGCAGACTTCTTCAGCACCACGTCCAACTTTTCCTGTACCGACGATGAGTATGCGGAGCGGACGGCCCGACTGAACATTGATTGAGTTCAGGGCTTTGCGCAACTGCGCAATATCGCCATATTTCCACGTCTGTTGAATGTCGTTGACCCAACTGCGCTCCCCTGTCAATGCGAGTCGTTGTCCCGTCGCCCAGAAAGTGTCTACGGCACCCGCAATGCCCGCATAGCGCCCGAACGCAATGGTGCGAACACCGTTTTCGTCCGTAATCAGCTCATAATCAAACAGTGTGGCTTGTTCATCCAAAAACTTTTGCAGAAGAGGCATATTGTAATCTTGCCCCTTGATGGTATGCGAGAAACACAAATGCACCTGACCGTGCTGAATCGAGTCCACTGGTGGTTCTTTAATGCCCACGACAAATTGTGCTTCATTCGGGGAGTCCACCAAGCCTAAACCCTGTGCCTTGTAGGCCTCATCTCCATAAATACGAATCTCACTTTTCTCCACTGTCAGCGGCAGACCTGTCTCTGCCAACTGCTTTGCATCTTTTGGTGTCAGTGGCGTTCGTCTTTCCCATTTATTTTTGTGTTCTTTTCGAATGACTGTATTAAGCATCACGATCTCCCCTATTCATCTTTCTTTGCGCAAGATAGGCACGTTTTTGCGCGGCAGCTGTGCGGAACTCACCGTCCGGCCCAATGGTGAACGGTTCATCATCCTCGCTTTCAAGTTTACGGCTATACAAGATGACCGCCTGCATGGCTATCTCACGTTGCGCTTCGGTCAATACCGTCCCGTCCGGCCATTTGCCAATTTCGACAGCTTCTTTCAGTGCTTCGTAAATCTCAGGCGTCAGTGCGTCAATAGCGTCCAGAAAGCTTTTCATCATAGGTCTCCTGTGGCACGCCGCGATTATACCCAGTCAGCCCCGAACTACCAAGCCGACTGAAATTGACCTATAATCGCGCTCTCCATTTTTCCACGCACCATGTCCAGATGAAACTCATCCACTACACTCGCGCAGATTTTCTTGGCAACCTCAAAGGCAATATTTTCGGTGGCATCACCGCCGGAATCGTGGCACTTCCGCTGGCCCTTGCATTCGGAATTGCCTCCGGTGCAGGCCCCGTCGCTGGCCTGTATGGCGCAATTATATTGGGTTTCTTTGCGGCCATCTTTGGCGGCACCCCGAGCCAGATCTCTGGGCCAACGGGTCCCATGACAGTGGTGATGACTGCAGTCATCGCCAAATTTATGGCGCAACACCCCGATCAAGGCATGGCATTGGCGTTCACAACGGTCGTGCTGGGTGGTGTCCTGCAGGCTCTGATGGGTGTATTTCGTCTCGGTCGTTACATTGTGATGGTGCCCTATCCCGTTATCTCGGGATTCATGACAGGAATCGGCGTCATCATCATCTTTCTACAACTTCCAGTTCTGATTGGAGTGCCATCGTCAGGCGGCGTCCTCGGTGCGCTCAACCAGTTCGTAACGCATCTGCCACAAATGCAAAGTGATGCCGTGCTTGTAGGCCTTGCCAGTCTGGGCGTTATCTTTTTGTGGCGCGGTCGTTTTGCACATTGGCTACCCGCACCATTACTTGCGCTGATCGTTGGGACACTGCTAATTTCTTTAATCAATCCTAATAGCCCAATCGACCGTATTGGCGAAATTCCGAGTGCACTGCCTCATTTCCAGTGGCCAACGTTTACACTGGATGTCCTACCGGACATGCTTGCGAATGCGGCAATGCTTGCCATCCTTGGGTCAATCGACTCATTGCTGACATCACTGGTGGCCGATAATATTACCGGCACTCGTCACGACAGTGACCGTGAGCTTATAGGGCAAGGCATCGGCAATACCCTAGCTGGTCTTTTTGGTGGACTCCCTGGTGCTGGCGCAACCATGCGAACAGTGGTCAATGTCCGAGCAGGCGGCACAGGGCCACTATCTGGTGTCATTCACGCCCTTCTCCTGCTTGCTGTCGCGCTCGGACTTGGTTTTATGTTCGAAGGCATACCCCAAGCGGTTTTGGCCGGCATACTCGTGAAAGTTGGTATTGATATTATTGACTGGCCTTTCCTCAAGCGATTTCACAGGCTGCCTGCCTTTACAGTATTTCTGACCTTGCTTGTCCTTGTATTGACAGTGTTCGTGGACTTAATGACCGCCGTATTTATTGGTGTCTTCATAAAAAACCTAGTGACACTAGACAAGCTTTCTGATCTTGAGCTTGGGTCAGTGATAATTTCGGATGGCGAACACTTGGACGAGCGACTGCCCCAAAATGAGCAACAATGGCTATCCAGTCAAGGGTCGGCCTCACTGCTTATCCGAATTACAGGACCGATCAGCTATGCGGTTGGCCGTCGACTACTTCAGCGTACCGAACAATTTAAAGGGCACCGAAACGTCATTATTGATTTAACTTCTGCTTCTCTCATTGGCATTTCCACGGCCATGATTCTTGAAGAAATTATTAACAAGGCCAAAGCCAATGGCGCCAATGTGTTTCTGCTCGGCGTCCATGGCAAAACAAAGGAAGAACTCAACAAAATTGGCCTGCTTGAGCTTGTTGGGATATCCAATATTTATGACGACCTAGCGGGTTTACAAGCTCATCTTTAATTTGACTAGAACGCGCCGAGCCTATCGGCGCGTATTGAGTCGAGATTCAATCATGTCATTGAATGCACGCGATATGCGCTCAAGCGCTGGTTCCAGGTATGGATACTGAGGGACAGAGTCAAAATTGTGGTTAATCGAGGCATTGACCTCAAATATGACCACTTTACCGTCATGAGCGCGTAGCCCGAAATCGACCCCGAAATAATCTAATTTGATAACTTCGGGCAGGGCCAATAGTGCTTTAAAATTAGTTTTTCCAAGATGGCGCTCGGGATCAGCAAGAAAATCTTGTTCAAGTTTTTGCAAATCTTCGCGGTGTGCCATTAACCGACTTCGATTCACCGTATGCACATTCCAATGGTCATGGAACAAACAGGTTGATGGGTAGGCTTGACCATCCACAAAAATCAGACGAAAGCGCCGATAAACCCCTGGCGTCATAGAAACATCGACGAATTCTATGGCGTATAAGTCTTTCTTTGTCTTGCCTAGATACGCATCAAGTTCCTGTTCCGTTTCGATCAACTCGAAACTCGTGCCTGTTTGCGTGCCGGTTTCTCGCAAAAGAAAAGGAAAATCGAAACCTTGTGCCAATATTTGTGCTTTCTCCTCTCCATCGCGCACAATTCGGCAAGTCTTCGGCATCATTATGTTCGGCAGCTGGTTAATGCGTCGCGCGTTGCTGTCACGAGTTGTCATCATCACGCTGGCTGGAGGATTAATCACGGGGACATCAAGCGATTCAGCAATTTCGCACATTGCCTTTAGTGCGTCATACTCCTGATCCGGATCGGAAATGGTATTGACCCAAACATGCCAAGGCTGCCATTTGGCACGTGAGGCTTTCCAATTTGGTAATAGATACAACCGGTCAAAGGCAAAACGACGAACGTCAATCAAATCGCGCGTTAAGAAATGCCCGCCATTGACTCGAAGCCGTCCCTGCTCATCTGTATCGAGCGTTTTCTGCATTAGGCTGGTGACAAGTACCACTTTTGCCGCCGTTTTCGATGGCTTGGAAATGGTCATCCATGGTGTCTTAGACAGCGCCTCAGAGGCCACTCGGCGCGACGTGGACTCATCGCCAAGTTTTGAATAGGCCGCTGACAACAGCAAACCTGCTTCCACATCATTGGCATCAAAGGCAGCCGCTTGGCTTAAGAGCGCTATCGCTTTCCCCGGTTGCCCCGTAGCCACAGCTAGGGCCCCCAGTGCTCTTCGAACCGAAGGGTGTTTTTGGGCATTGGCTGGCAGGTTATTCAGTAGTTCAAAAGCATCGTATGATCGACCTTGACGGTGTTGACATTCTGCCAACAGCAACCATTGATTGCCTTGCATCCGGCCTTGTTCGCGCAGCTTTTGCAACCAGTGTTCGGCTTCTGCCCATTTTTCCTGCTGAACACACAGTTCTGCCATTGCCACTATCGCATTGGCATCGTCCGGAGACGTTTCCAAAATGCGCTCAAAAATCCGCGTGGCCTGAAGATAGCGTTGTTCCGCCTGATACATCTTCCCAAGATTAATGGCGATGGGCGCATCAAAGCCACCAATTTTCAATGCTTCTGTCATCAACTGGATTGCGGCGTTACTGTCCCCCAATTGAAATTTAACAAGGCCCGCCAAGTGCAGAACATCACGCGTCCGCTCCTTATCTAGCAATCCCCTTAAAATTTGGTCAGCCTTGGCAAAAGAGCCGCTCTGAAAAGCCCGTAGTGCTTCAGAAAATTTCTCAGACACCATGCAAATACCGGGTTGTAATCTTTGCTGCTAGTATCCCAAAGTTTTGGGCCACGTCAATCATTTCGAATTGCGCCAAAAGAGGATAAGGCTTTTCCCGCCAAACGATAGGTTACCCACTCATCCATTGGACGCGCCCCAATCTTTTCATAAAAATCAATCGCGGGTTTGTTCCATTTAAGTACCGACCATTCAAGCCGACCGCAGCCTCTTTCATTGGCAATTGCCGCAAGTTTTTTCAACAATGCGGTGCCGACCCCTCGCCCTCGGAATTTTGGCCTCACGTATAAATCTTCCAGATAGATCCCAGGCTTCGCCAAGAACGTCGAATAGTTAAAAAAGTACAAGGCGAAGCCGACCGGCTCATTATCCTGCTCCGCAATAAGCACGTGTGCGACCGACGTCTCGCCAAACAGTGTGTTCTCTAACTGTGAAATGGTGGCTGTCACCTCATCCGATAGTTGTTCATAATCAGCAAGCTCTTGGATAAATTGGTGAATAACCGCCACATCTTTAACAGTTGCTTCACGAATGGTTGCCATGGATCAACCCCTTGTGACATGCTTGTTTCCATTGTCATAAATCCAAGGAGGAAATGCCAATGAAAATCACGTGGTGGTTGACCATTTTAATGTTGACGAGCAGCCATTTCGTATGGGCTTCACCCAACGGCCCGCTCATTAAAGACTTCGGCACTGCCTACCCTATCCCAGAAAGAACTTTTCGTCTCCCGGACAAACCAGCACTTCACGCCGTATTTGACATCTATGACAATCGAAAAAAAGTCGCCAACCACAATCAACTCATTGATTCCATTGCACGCCTGCTTAACATGCACCACCAGACTGGGAATGACATCACAAAATTTAAAATCTTTGCTGTGGTACACGGCAGGGGCATCTATGATGTACTCAATGACAAGGCGTACCAAAGTCGATTTGGGCGCAAGAATCCAAACAGATCGCTCGTTAAGGCCCTACAACAGGCGGGTGTTCGCTTCGTGGTCTGTGGTCAAACAATGAAATTCGCGGGCATCAATCATTCCGAACTGATTGAAAACGTTGACGTTGGGCTATCCGCCATGAGCACGCTGATTTTTTTGCAAAACAAAGGCTATGCCTACATAAGGCAGTAATACAAGGGAGGCAATATGAGCACAAAAACTATAAACATCCCTATGCGTTATCTTGACTATCGCCGTTTTGACGAAACACAGTGGCAGTCCTTGTACCAAAGTTCCATTGAAGACAACGAACACTTCTGGGCCGAACAAGCTCAACGCATAGACTGGTTCACCACACCAACCAAGATCAAAAATGTGTCGTTTTCGCCCGATAATGTGTCCATTCGGTGGTTTGAAGATGGCGAACTAAATGCCTCGGTCAATTGCCTTGATCGACACCTGCCTGAACATGCTGACAAACCGGCCCTTATCTGGGAACCGGACACACCGGGACAAGCCAAGATCATCACTTATCAGCAACTCTATGAAATGACGGGCCGATTGGCCAATGCGTTGAAAACACTTGGAGTATCGCGTGGCGATGTGGTGACCATCTACATGCCGATGATACCCGAAGCCATAGCCGCCATGTTGGCGTGTGCTAGGATTGGCGCCATACATTCCGTTGTTTTTGCAGGGTTTTCTCCCGAAGCACTTGCGGGAAGACTTGATGATGGTCGCTCCCGCACGATTATCACGGCCGATTTCAGTCGACGAGGCGGGCAAAATATCCCGCTTAAGGCGAATGTCGATCAGGCTATCGGATTGTGTCAGGAGACTCGAATAGCGCACTGTATCGTCGTGCGACAAACCGAAATGGATATTCCGTGGACCGAAGGCCGTGACCACGATTATGCACAACTCACAGCCCGATGCGACGTGGATTGTCCGCCCGAAATCATGAACGCCGAAGATCCGCTCTTTATTCTTTACACCTCTGGCTCAACAGGAAAACCTAAAGGTGTTCTGCATACGACGGGTGGCTACTTAGTCTATGCTTCTTTAACACATGAATATGTGTTCAACTATCAACCCAACGATGTCTATTGGTGTACCGCAGACATCGGCTGGATCACTGGTCATTCCTATATTGTTTATGGTCCATTAGCCAATGCTGCCACTAATATTATCTTTGAAGGGGTCCCCTCCTACCCCACTGTACGTCGCATGGCAGAAGTCGTTGAAAAACACAAGGTCAATATTCTCTACACAGCGCCAACTGCGATTAGAGCCCTCATGGCTCATGGTGAGGCGGCCGTCGAAGGTTGTGATCTCACAAGTCTGAAACTTTTAGGCACTGTCGGTGAACCAATCAATCCAGAAGCTTGGCACTGGTATTTTGAGAAATTCGGGCAGTCTCGTTGTCCGATCGTTGATACTTGGTGGCAAACCGAAACCGGCGGCGTGATGATGACACCCATGCCAGGCATTCACGCGATGAAACCCGGCGCGGCTATGCGGCCTTTCTTGGGCATCCAGCCTGCCATTGTCGATGACAACGGTCATGTTCTGGAGGGTGTGGCAGAAGGCAATCTGGTCATTTGTGATTCTTGGCCGGGCCAGGCGCGGACAGTCTTTGGCAATCACCAACGGTTCGTCGACACTTATTTCCAACGCTTTCCTGGCCGTTATTTCACTGGCGATGGGGCGCGGCGTGACGAAGACGGTGACCTTTGGATCACAGGGCGTGTTGATGATGTGCTCAACGTCTCCGGTCACAGACTCGGCACAGCCGAAATTGAGAGCGCCTTCGTTGCCCATCCACTCGTCGCTGAGGCCGCAGTCGTTGGCGTGCCTCATCCCATTAAAGGCCAAGCCATTTTTGCCTATGTGACGCTTAAGGCGGGGGGGTCACCCCATGAAAATCTGCATGACGAGCTACGAGAATGGATAAAGAAAGAAATCGGTGCCATTGCCAAACCAGACACTATTTGCATCGCGCCGGGTCTTCCCAAAACGCGCTCTGGGAAAATTATGCGCCGAATTTTGCGCAAACTCGCAGTTGGGCAAAAAGATGAGCTGGGCGATATCTCTACGCTAGCCAATCCAGAGGTCGTCTCCCAATTGATAGAGACGCTAGACGGCCAAAACTCAGCGTAGCGCATTGACAATCCGGCCGAGGGTGCGAAGGAAGCCTCGACTTCCTTCGCTGATTTCGCCGGAAAAATATACTAGGGGATCTGTATGCCGCCGCCAGGGCCACTGGGTGTCCCACCTGCCACAGGCGGCACGCCGCCTTGACCTGGCACCACAATGGAAGACGCTTGTTGGCGTTGCAGCTCTTTGATTTTCTCAATGGTCTCTTTCAACGCAGATTGCGCCAATTCTCCGAATTGAGAGACCGCTTCGCTCAAGCTGTCCGTCTGAATTTCGAAACTTACCGGCAATGCGCCCATTGGGGTCATGACTTGGGTTTCACCCACAAAATACGTTGCCCTCTCCGCATCCGATGCACCATCCTCGGTAACCGGGATCATTTTCCTCAGGGTGCCAGCGCGATGATCTGTATAAAGCTCCTCTCGATAAAGATTCGCTTTATCCATGGAAAAATCAGGTAATTTGTCAGTCATCATCGACTCCATATTGCGTTCGTAGAAAGTTTGCTCAATGCGGATCATTGCGAAAAAGACCGGCCGTCATTATAATCCGCCCGTCAATCATCCGCGAGTCCTTGCATGACATTGGGGCACGAATCCCAAATTCAAGAACACATGCACCATACATCTTTATCGATTTCACAACGGAGAGGTGCCGGAGCGGTTGAACGGGCTTGACTCGAAATCAAG
>RFGJ01000496.1 GCA_003696665.1 Gammaproteobacteria bacterium
GCCCTCACGCATCGCCTCCCCCAGCACGAGGTCTTCGAGCACGTCGGCCACGAGGGCACGCAGGAGGTCCTGCTGCTCCGAGAGGGTTTCGACCAGCGCAACTTTCAGCGCCTGCTCGCGCGCTTCTTTGGAAATGGGTGTTTCAGACATGACACGCACGCGTGGACGGAGTGTTTTTCCACAACGTGTGCGCCACAGAGGAGTTTCAGGCCCGAAGTAATGCAGGCTGGGCTATTACTACTTTTGGTTCGCAATATGGCCCTCGCTAATTCAAGTTTGGACGACCGGCAGCTAGTTATGGATTTCAGGCCCTGCAGTTAGTCTACCTAATGGCAAGCTACGGAGGCACCCGCTCAGGCAAGTGTAAACTGTCGCGCCCACGGTCGGCTGCATTGCGTTATTATACTGCTCTTCGCTATGTCAAAGCTCGCGCCGTGTCAAGAATGAAGTCCAGGTACACGATCAGCTTGTATCTCGAAGGGTCAGTTCTATCCGTCATGAGCAAAAACTCTCCTGGGTCTGGCTCCACAAGGGGGTTGACTCCGAAGTGTTTGCGTAAGACCTTGAGATATTCTGTTCGTGATTCAGGAGAATCATGCGCGATATGATTTCTTAATCGTTTCAGATCCCGCAGAGTCTCCATTCGCGGAGCATAAACCTCTTTGATAGGGAAACCATCCCGAAGGTAGAGCTCAGCTCTGGACAGAACACTATCGGGCCTTGCCCAATCAAGGAAGCGGCTTTCTCCTTTTACAAGTTCCTCTGCCTGCTGAAATGAACTAGGTGCGAGATATGAACGTACATGCTTTCTGCCGGAAGGTTTTTTTTCCAAACAGTAGAGTAAGAAGACGTCTCGAATGAAACTTTCAAAACTTCGGAATCCCCTAAAAAATAAAGCTTCTGTGAGTAAGTGTAGCTGCGTCTTGGTCAAGCTTCCCGACGCTGGCCGTCCAGGTCCTGGGACATACTTTGCCTGATTCTCAGCATCAGTCCTCTTTAGTCGAGCTATGTCTTGCTCGAGTTCACGGAAAGGAGCCGACAGCTTCCGCCGGATTCTCATTGTTCAACTGCCTGTTTTAATTGAGAAGACAAGTAGTTGACCCGTCCAACACGAGAAGTTGTATCCGTAGTCGCCCTTCGAGATAGGCTCACAAACTTCCTGAGTGCATTATCGATGGGTGCTTTCTCCCAATCTTTTCCTATCTCTTCCCACTTTGCACTGAGTTCGTCAAGCTTGATCCTTAGACGGCCTACTTGCGCAGGCTTTAAAGACACCCTAAGCTGCGGATCAGCACCTTTAACCCCGTGATTCAGATGTGCAATCGAAATGAACAAAGTGTAGAAAAGAACTTGCCTTGACCAGTTAGTGAGGGACATCTCTTCCCCCGGGTAGATCGCTCCGATCCAAGACATCGTATCATCAAAAACTCTAGAGGCCCTAGGCAAATCACCCTCTTCCTCCTCAAATCTCTTGTAATAATTTTCTATATTCTTATTAGTCTGTATGCCCCCGACTAAATTCATGAGCAGGTCGCCAGCTAGCTCGGCTTCTACCATCCTTGTTATCTGCGCTTTAGTAATCACTTTCGCATTCAATAAATAATCAACGTACTTGATACCTAACCTAAAAGCATACTGCTTAAAGTAGCCTACATATTCCGCATTAAGCTTTTCCTGTTTCTTCAAAATGACAGTATAGGTATTTATTCTTGCAAATATATCTAACAGATCTTTGTATTCAGGATCAAATAGAATATCTACGGCTAATTCGTATTTTAAAAAACTCTTCCTAAGTTCAGCAGGCAGACTTTCATAGGTATATCCTGCCAACTCCTCATTATGAGCCTTCGATATTTTGAAGTCGCCGTCGAAAAAACCAAAAATTGCTCGGAGTCTCTGTTGTCCATCAACAACTACCCTAACACTTCGGTTGCCCTGTAGCTCTTGAGCTACAATTAGCTTTGGCACAGGCTTCTGCCGTAGAATAGTATCGATGAGATATGATTTGGCTTTTTCAGTCCACACTGCGCGACGCTGAAAGTCAGGAGATAGATTAAGTAGCCCTGAGTCGCGCCACTCGATAAAGTCGGCGATTGAGTATGGACGGCTATCAAAATGTTTCAAGATTTGTTCTCCTAGATGCAAGTCACATTAAAGGATACAGCACAACGTACAAATCGACATAACCCGCGTATCAACGCAGACGCACCGATGGTCGGCGTTTTCGCATTGTGCAAAGGTCGGTTTCTCCGTAACTTGTTGAAATGCATTGCCAGCAGTGCGCCGGTTATCCAACAAGACGCTTTCTATCTTACCCCCTTCTTCCACAAATTACAACAAGAAATGCCCCGATAAAATCAACAACAAGCCTCTTTTTTGCAGGATCGTGCTGGATAGCATTTTCCAGCTGCATGCGCGCTATCCAACACCGACCCGCCGGCCAGGGAGACGGAGAGGCGGCACCGTCCCCCCCCTTCATCCTTCTCCGCTTCGCTCCCGAAACTTCTCGACCAGATCCTGGCGGCTGTGCAAACAGCCACGATCTCGATGCGATCCCGCATCAACTGTTACACGATTCGGTGTCGCGCCACGATTAATTCTCGCACCAGTTCGTGGTCAATCTCCGGTACTTTCCTTCCGGAACGCGGGTGTTCCTGAAGTACTGCTACCGCCTCATACAGTCGTTCCACGAGCGAGGCCGCATACGAGGGAGAAGTCCGGGCGTGGAAAGCCCCGATCGCCTCCAGGTCATCGAGCGCTTCGAGCGTCCAGACTACTTCAGCCATCGGCTCAGCCGTTGCCGGGCTTCTTCATGCGAGACGACGCGGCCTTCCTCGGCGTCTTTCATGCCGCGCTGAATCTTTTCCAGCACGTAGAGTTCGTAGATGATGTCTTCGAACGTGACGTCATCGGCCATGCTCTCCTCAGAGTCTCTTGCGATTGCGACCCAATTTGTACAGTTCGGCGGCTCGCTTGATATAATCGGAAGCTGCAGAGAGTTGGGACGGATCAGAGAAGCGGAAAATGCTGTAGCCAGCCTGATCAGGCTTCAACTTAGGGGCGGAGTGATGAGGAAACTCATCCGGGTTTCCACGGAGCGTGATGGCAATGTTGCGAGCACGGGCGTGTTGAACCTGAAACGTCACGAAGTTCGGGTCAAATACCCATCGTCTGCCCTTCTTCTTCAAGCTTGTGTTAGGAAAAAGGCTATAAGCGAGATTCACCAACTGAAGCGCAGACTGCTCCAGTTCAGGAATCTTCTTCAGTTCGTTTTGAAGAGTTGTGGGCATAGACTCAGATCGGCAAAGCTATGATTATAGGCCCCGTGCCCGAATAAGATATAGGTTAACAACAGCCCTGTTATCTTCAAAAAACGCCCCCCCTTCCCAGATATTATCCGGACTCTACCCACATAAAACCTCACCTAGTCCTCACCGTTCCCAAAACCTGCACCCATTCCATAGCTAAAAACCTTGCACCCCTCACTCCGGAAAGAGCGAGGCGTCGAGGCCGGGGATGATGCGGAGGGCGTTGCGGTAGTAGATGTGGCGGAGCACGTCGTCGGGGAGGTCGAGGCC
>RFGJ01000497.1 GCA_003696665.1 Gammaproteobacteria bacterium
ACCTGCCTCCAACCGCGTCTGTGATAGATACTACAATTTTACAATATTTTCGATGCTAATTCTCATATACGAAGTAGTGTATTTGTTATGAGCAAGTCCCAATTCGCTCCCAATAATCAGGATAAGAAATTACGAAACCCTGGTTGTCTACCTCGATCTCTGCGACAAAGGTGCCCTCTCTACTTTCATACTTATACCGCTGTTCATTTAAACGCGTGTAGCGTTGGGCTAAAACCTCCACAGATAACTCGGGAAAGCGTACCCAGGCCGCAAATATTTCTGCCGTTTCACCGATAGCAAGTTTCAGCCGACGGATTGGCAACGTATTGGTTGCCGGTGTAATCCCTAAATCCACATCAATACATCGTCCAAAATTATTATCATCCTGCCCATTAATTTGCCAGCCCTTCTGCTCATCTCTACTGAGTTCCAATATGTACTCCCTACTTCCCAATTGCATCTTCACCTGGACAGTATGGGTCCGCCATCCCTCATCACACGATACTTGATATTCAACAAGCGCAGGTTGGTTATCAAAAATGGTCAATACGATTCCATTTAAGCACCACTCTTGTTCTCGGTAACGCAGATTACAATGTTCAAACCCGATATCATCAACCTGTCGCCACATCAAGCAGTGCCGAATTTCTTTTTGGATGTTTTGATTTGAGGCCAATAATCAGAACTCCATCACAAATAATCGAATTCGAATATACAGTCTCACGCACGACTGGTCGGTTTCCACTGGTACCCTGCCCCTTCCAGATAGAACCCCAACAAATCAGTACTATCCGGTTCGTGTCCAAGCTCGGTCAAGATGGCTGCAATTTCGCTACGGTGATGTGTCGAGTGGTTGGCACAATGAAGCATCACCTGCCAGCGTGGCAATGTAAATGACTGTCCACGCATATTCGTCCAATGCACGGCTACGACCAGATCGGAGCCATTTAGACCCTCAAAATTGGTATCTCTTTCTTTAATCAACTCCGCCCACCGTTCCTGAATCGCGAATATGGTCGGCAGTTGGGACGGTGAAAGCATCGTCTTTGGAGATACTCCCTGCCATCGGGCAAACCATAATACCTCTGCTCCCAGAATATGAACCAACGTGTGATGCACGGACCCAAAGCCAGGTAATACCTTTCTCATAACTTGCTCTTCCGTCAAGGTTTCGGCCACCTCCAATAAACGTTGATTTGCCCATTCACCATATTTATATAATGAAATAAGATATTCTTTCATCTACTCGCCATTTCGTGTGTTTTACTCACTACAAATATTTGTGTCAGAACATTATAAAAACAAAACCTGTCATCCGATCGGCCTGATATTTTCGCCTTAAATTATCCCCGGCCCAACGTTGGGCTCACCTGCCCGCCGTGCCGGGCAATCCGAGAAACTTTGACCAGAACCAAAGCGGGCAAATTTCGCGCCGCTTACCCACCGCCGAAGGCG
>RFGJ01000498.1 GCA_003696665.1 Gammaproteobacteria bacterium
ACCTTCGTTCGAGAAGTAAGAATAGACTTTAAGACCTCAATATCCAGTTCCCATGAATGCGCTGGATCACCGCGCCATTCTGCAACCTCGGCACCAATACTCCGAGCCACTTCGCCGAGAGACTGGTAGTAAGGTGCATGCACTATGACATGGTCACCAGAGCTGAGAGCTACGTTCATGAAATTGAAAATCGCTTCTTCTGCACCTGAATGCACGAGAACCTGGTCGGACGTTATCCGATCATACAACGTGGTAATAGCTTGACGAAGCCCTGGATCGCCAAGTGACTCTGTGTAGCCAAGCCAAAGCGAGGAGAATCGCTCTGTTGCATCGGGTTCAAGTGCCAGCAGATCCCGCAGTTCCATGCTCTCGCAATCCGAGGAACACAGCAGATAGGGGGCCGAAAACTCATACTTTGCGAAGTAGCGTTCAAGTTTGAATGGTTCTAGTCTCATGTGGTTAATCCTTTGGCGCCAGATAATGCGCGAGCTGAGCTGCGAGCCTTCCATGATAACGGCGTTGCGGCAGCGGCGGTGACTGCACAACCCCCACCGCCAACCCGATACTCCTTTGCAATTCGCGCCCCGATTCGCGCGCGGCATAGCCGCTGTCCGCTGCAGCCGGTGTTAGCCTGCCCCTTGCCGCACGACTTTTGCTCTAGCCCACCGCTTCGCCATCCGCTTCATCTCTTCCACATATCTCTGCCAATCATGTAAAGTCTCCGGATCAAAGTCCGCTCCATTCGGCCAAACCAGTGTGTGCACTTCTGGGTCTATCTCGACCTGATTGAACAAACCTTCATCCTTCAACGCCCCATATATCGCCCCTTCCAACACCGGGCGGAAATCAATGACCTGCTCTATCCCGTCATCGAATGCCACCCGCAATGTATATGGGCCCACGATTTCAAATCCCACTACCCGATAAATTCGATGTGTCATGTTCCACTTCCTTTACCGAAGGGGTGCTACCTTGTAAGGCGGCAGCCCGTTCTGCAGTCGCTCCCAGTTCTCCAGCAACTCTCCCTGATGAAGTTCTGCCCATGCTTCCACCAGCCGTTGTTGTCTGCGAGGCAACATGCCGCTGAGTTTCTCAACCGGCTCGATACCGTATACTGCTGCGTGATTCTGATAGTAGGTGTGAAAGTGAGGCCGATGGTGTGGAGCACCCGGCTCTACGTACATACGAATGATGATGCCAAAGAAGCGAGCAAGTTCCGGCAAGGTTGCACGCCATGAGCATTGTTGGGTGATA
>RFGJ01000499.1 GCA_003696665.1 Gammaproteobacteria bacterium
GGCAATGCCCGCCTCATCGAGTTCCACGTATCCATCGATCCCGAAGGCCAGCACAACGAATATCACTGGGGCCGGGAGTTCCCCAGGGCGGTGGACTGGTTGTTCTTTCAGGGGTGAGTGTGCGTATTTTTGTTTGAAATTTTTTGTGTAAATTTCGGGGCTCGCATGCCGGGCGTGATTTCATGTGTACACCTGAAACCTGTCTATCATGCATGTGGAAGAGCCTGCCGGTAACTGGGGTGGCCCTTGGACGGAAGAGAAACTGGATGCATTTCAAAAGTATGTGAGGGCCTACCTCACAATTATGCGCAAGCGCAAAAATTTCAAAACGCTGTATTTCGACGGTTTCGCAGGAAGTGGCGCTCGATCGGATGAAGCTGATGAGCGACCTGCACCTTTTCCCCTGTTTGAGGATTTATCGATATCCCTTGAAGAGCAGCACCTCTATCGCGGGGCTGCCGAACGCGTTTTGGCATTGGGAGGAGAGGGGTTGTTATTCGACTATTACTACTTTATCGATGCCGACAGACAAGCCTTGAAGCAACTCGAGCAAAGGCTGGAAGAGCGCTTTCCGAGTCTGAAGCCAAGAATGATATTTCGGGCATCTGATTGCAATGAACAGTTGAAAAATCTGGGGAGCGCGCTGAAACGCGATCGCCAATTGGCTGCGTTGGTTTTCCTGGATCCCTTTGGCATGCAAATAAGCTGGGAGGCCATCGAATCCCTGAAAAATACGCGGAGCGACGTGTGGATCCTCATCCCGACTGGGTTGGCAATCAACAGGTTGCTGGATAGGAAAGGCGAATTGCGTCACCTGCCAGGGTTGGAAAGGTTTTTTGGAATGAATGAAGAACAAATTCGGAACCGCTTTTATCGAAAGAGGCAGGAGCTTTCGCTTTTTGGTGAGACCGCAACAGCATGGCAAAAAGTAGGAGGGGCCATCGAGATCATTGCCAATACCTATATTGAACAAATGAAGACGATCTGGAAGCATGTGATTCCCAAACCATTGGTCTTGCGCAATAGCCGCGGTACACCCATTTTTCATTTTGTTTTTGCCTCCAACAATCCTACCGCCTTGAAAATCGCCAAGGATATCGTAGGGAAAAAGAATCAGTGATTGATTATGGCACATTCGAAAATTGAATGGACGGAGATGACATGGAATCCGGTTACGGGTTGCGACAAGGTCTCTTCGGGTTGCAAATACTGCTATGCCGAGGTGATGGCGCGCCGATTGCGTGCCATGGGACTTGAAAAGTACCGGCATGGTTTTGCTGTCCGTGTGCATCCTTCGGAGCTGCTCCGGCCATATACGTGGAAACGGCCGCGAGTGGTTTTTGTGAACTCCATGAGCGATTTGTTTCATCCAAAGGTGCCCATTGGCTTTATTCAAAAAGTATTTGAAGTCATGCGGGACAACCCCCAACACATCTTTCAAGTATTGACCAAAAGAGCAGGATTGCTGCATTATTACGACAGAGAAGGCTGGTTGAAATGGGCCCCGAATATCTGGATGGGGGTTTCTGTGGAAAGCCGCCGATTTCTCTCCCGCGTGGATCTCCTTCGCAAAACGGGTGCTCAGGTAAAATTCCTGTCTTGTGAGCCTTTGCTTGGTCCGCTCGATGGGTTGGAACTGAAGGGTATAGATTGGGTAATTGTAGGTGGTGAGAGTGGTCCCAAAGCTCGTCCGATGAAGGTGGAATGGGTGAAAGCAGTAAGAGATCGGTGCACGCGCGCGGGAGTGCCCTTTTTCTTCAAGCAATGGGGCGGGATGCGCAAAAAGCAGAATGGACGGCTGCTCGAAGGGCGTACCTGGGATGAAATGCCTGTTGTGGCTGAAATGAAGTTCGCATGAAGCGCACCCATCGCACCATCCTCATCACGGGCAGCACCGACGGTATCGGCCGGTTGGCGGCCCAGCGTTTGGCGCAAGCCGGCCATGCCGTATGGATTCACGGCAGAAAC
>RFGJ01000500.1 GCA_003696665.1 Gammaproteobacteria bacterium
GATTGAAGAATCTTGTACTTTCTTATGTAGCCACGCAACTGATCATAGGTCAGTGAAAGCAATTCGGCGGCCTTTTTCTGGTTGTATTGCGCGGCTGCCAGTGCAGCTTTGACAAGTCGCACTTCTTCATGCTCAATGTGGGTTTTTAAAGACAGAGGGAACCGAATCTCCTGTTTCGCTGTTGTATTTTCGGTTTGTGGGCGATACGGAGAGTCGAATGGATTCAGGACAATGGAATCAATCTTGCGCTCTGATAAATTTTGGAAAACTGCGCGTTCCACGACATTTTTTAGTTCCCGAACATTTCCTGGCCAATGGTAGCCGCACAGTGTCTTCATGGCGCGATTCGAGAACCCTGCGAACTCGCCCAAATCAAGGTCCTTGCATAGTTTTTCAGCAAAATGGTTTGCCAACAGTGGAATGTCTTCTTGCCGATGGCGAAGCGGTGGAAGTGTAATGACTTCGAAGGCAAGTCGGTCTAAAAGATCCGCCCGAAAACGACCTTGTTCGACCAGCGAGGGCAAGTCTTCGTTGGTGGCGGCGATGACTCGTACATTGACTTGGATGACCTCTTTGCCACCAACGCGTTCAAACTCGCCATATTCAATGACTCTGAGCAGTTTTTCTTGTACTGCCGACGTCGATGTCGCCAGTTCGTCCAGAAAAAGCGTTCCGCCATGGGCCCTTTCGAAACGGCCAACGTGCCGCTTTTGTGCGCCTGTAAATGCCCCGCTTTCATGACCAAATAATTCCGATTCGAGCAAATTTTCATTGATTGCCGCACAATTGAGTTTGACAAAAGGCCCATCCCAACGATGCGACAAATAATGAATACGCGCGGCGATTAATTCTTTACCCGTCCCGCGTTCCCCGACAACCAAGACAGGCCGGTCGATTTGTGCAATTCGGGAAGCCTGCTCCAGACAATTGAGAAAGGCAGGGCTTTCTCCAATCAACGACTCTTGTTCCGTGCGCGACATAAGTTGGTGAAAATTGCCTTAGTTTGGTCTTTTATACCATGCATAATATTGGGGTCACAAGGAGAAAACGCTAACAGTATGAAAACAAAGAAAATGTCTCTATTTATTAAGCTGGCACGATTCTGGAATAGTCAAGGACAGAAGTGAATGAAACAGAGAAGGGATGGTCGCAATGTCTGATCGAATTTCGAAACGGAGAATCACTGTGGCGGTCACTTTATTGTTGGTTGGATGCCTATTGGCGTTGGCTTCGGCGTATGAAATGGAGAAGTCACATACCTTGCGGGCACAATTGACAAGGAACATGGCCACACATACGAGTTTGTCAGCCCATGCCCTGCGCTACTGGCTGAAAGAAAGAAAACAGCAAACGTTACCCAAGCATTCACGTTAAACACTCAAGAGAAAGTAGGAGGTATTGAAATGGGCATTTTTTCTCGTTTTACTGACATCATTAATGCCAACATCAATGCGTTGTTGGATAAAGCCGAAGATCCGAAGAAAATGATTCGGCTGATTATTCAGGAAATGGAAGACACTTTGGTGGAAGTGCGTGCAGAATCAGCGCGGACGATTGCGGAAAAGAAGCAACTTGAACGAAAATGTCGTTACTTGGAAGAGGAAGCCGCATCATGGGAAGCCAAAGCTGAGCTCGCGGTGCGTAAGGGACGTGAAGATCTTGCGAAGGCGGCGCTGTTGGAAAAACGCCAATGCCTGCAAGATAAAGAAGTTTTGCAGCGAGAACTTGCGCAATTGGATGAGGCGCTAAGCCGATTGACCGAAGAAATTTCGGCACTTCAAAAGAAGTTGGATGAAACACGCGCTCGGCAAGAAGCGCTACTGATGCGTCATCAAACATCTAGTAATCGTATCCGCGTACGCGAAAAGTTGGCGAATGATAACCGTGATAAACTTTGGCAACGTTTTGAACGTTTTGAACAAAAGTTGGACACCTTAGATGCGACAATTGAAGCGCAGGACATTGGGCGAGCGCGCAGCTTGAAAGATGAATTCGCAAGCCTTGAAGCTGAGGATATGTTGGAAGAAGAGCTGGCACAGCTGAAACAAAGAGTAAAAGGTCATGACAAACATTCAGATTCGAACAAGTAATGTTGCGATGGGGAGAACTGACTGATGGACCCGACAACGTTGTTTTTCGTGCCTTTGATTGTATTTATGATCTTTGTTGCGCCGATCTGGGTCATTATGCACTATCGCACCAAGGCGCGTAAGTCAGCGGGTTTTACCGAAGCGGATTACCAACTCATCCAGCGATTGGAGTCACATGTCAAGACCATGGAAGCGCGCATCCAAAACTTGGAGAAAATTCTTGACGCCGAGGTACCGGAATGGAGGCAGCACTATGAGCGTTGAACGTCGACGACTCTACCGGTTACCAGATGAAGGGAAAATCGCCGGTGTGTGTGCTGGGATCGCGCGTTACCTCGGATTGGAAACTTGGGTGGTGCGCATCATTGCCTTAAGCTTCTTGCTGTTCTCAGGTGGCACAGCGGTGCTTGCCTACTTTTTAGCAGTGTGGGCGATGGATGTGGCACCTGAGGCACAGTCGGGTAGGACAGGGGGAGTCGGTTTTGATGTCACAGGGGCTTGTGATGCCCAAAATGGCGATGGTGCGCTTCATGTAGAACCAACCGTTAAGGAAGTGTGGTCGCGTCATTGGGGGCCACGGGCAACGTTGGAGATGCTTGATAATCGCCTAGC
>RFGJ01000501.1 GCA_003696665.1 Gammaproteobacteria bacterium
GACGACGACAAGGACCACGACGACGAGGGTTGCTCCGACGAGCACGACGACCACGGCAACGATCCGGACAGCAACGACTCGCCCTGCAACCCCGACGACGACAAGGACCACGACGACGAGGGTGATGACAATGGGAACAAGGAATTCAACCAGGGTGGTTACACTTCGCATGGGCACACTGCCGGGTTGTTCGCCCCCGCAGGTGGCCGCTGCCTAGCCACCCAGTATGCCTGGCTCGAGGCTCAAGAACCGCAGAACATGTCGGCAGTGCGAATTACCAATCCACAAGACCAGCCTGTCGCAGTCACCCAAACGATTTATGTCTATGACAATCAGGGCGCGGTCGCTGACTACTATCAAAACAGTGACGTCGTTCCTGCCCGCGGAACAATTGAACTCGCGTTACCCGACGGACAAGCTTTCTTGAATGAAGCCACCGGCAATCCGTGGTACCACACTCGGATGTTGAATACCTCTGCGCCCGTTCAGGTACATGTATCCTTTGACCAAAACATCGACCTTGCCGGAATCGCTCAAACCGATTGGTGGTGGGGTTCCCATGAGCCGGACCGCCCGAGGACACTCCTCCTGGTCAACCCGAATGAGTCTGCAATCACCGTCGAAACGGAAGCCTATACATACGTGGCCGACGAACTGAAACGAGTCGATGGAACACCAATTTTCATCGGACCTCACGATGCCCTGCTCGTCGACTATACGGGCCAAGGAGGCCCCAACTTTGCCGAGATGCAGGATGCTACGTATCATTTTTCGAGCACACAGCCGTTCGTCGTCCACCTTCAGGAACCAACGCTGGGAGATGTTCTTCCACTTAGCTGCGCCTCATCGGCTGAGGCTGACGACCAAAATCCGACACCGACGCCAACATCCGAAGCTACGACCACCATTGGAAACGATACGGTGACATTTGTTGGTGTCCAGTACGACTATCCCTCGACAGGCCAGTCTACGTGGTACTACACAATCTCGTCTGGCTCCAAGCCGTCAATCAGCCATGTAGACTTTGCCCTTGACCTCACGGAGCAAGGTGGTGTTCACCAGGTGGTCGGCGGTGTTAATGGGGCTGGAGTATGGGGTCCGTCCCAAAACAATCTACTGCCCGGCAGCGGCATGCCGGAGATTGGCACAGATCCCACTACGGGCATAACAGGCCTAAAGTTCGATCAGGGATTTGCGGACAACGAACAACGCAACTACTACTTCACCCTGCAGAAGAACTTTGAAGTCGGTCAGGTGGTAGTCGCAACCAAGGGTGGAAATGGATTCGATATCGGCCTTGTGCCTGGTCCCTCCACTACGGACAAGGCGCAAGCGACACCGACGTTTACACCGACGCCGACGCCGACGCCAGCACCACCTACACCGACGCCGACACCCAAACCGGCGCCACCTACACCGACGCCGACGCCGACGGTGAAGTACGGACCGCCAGGTTTCTGTGAGAATCAAGCATCCTTGGATTTCAACGGACTGCCAGCAGGCACAATCATGACGAATCAAATTCCTGGCGTGCAGATTTGGGCAGAGAACAATCGCTCGGGACATCCAGATGTGGCTGTGCTGTTCGACAGCAGTCACCCAACTGGCGGAGACACAGATTTGGGTACACCCAATCAAGATTTCGGCGGTCCTGGAATGGGGGCCGGCGGCAAGATCGGGAAACCCGGCGAGAACCGCTATCCTTTAGGCAACCTGCTTATCGTCGCAGAAAACAGCAAAGATGATAATGGGGACGGCCGGATCGACACCCCAGACGACGAGTCGAGCGGCGGAATGCTATTCTTCGAATTCGAAACGCCTCAAGATCTGACGTCTATCTACGTGGTTGACGTCGAAGGCAACGAGATAGGTGGGGTCGTCTACGCTTATGATAGCCAAGATCAACTAATTGCTGCAGTCGACATCCCGAGCACAGGGGACAACGGCATCAGCAACGTGCCATTGAACCTTAGCAGTGTTTCTCGCCTCGAAGTCGCCCTATCGGGCTCCGGTGGCATCTATGCCCTGTGCCGCGAGTCTGACGATCCACCGATTGTGCCTTCTGGCGAGGAAGGTCGGGTCAAGTACGGGCTCCAGGCATTGTACACATTCAATGAAGGTGGTGGCTCGGTTGTGTATGACGTGTCAGGTGTGGGCCAACCGCTGAATCTCACCATCGAGGATGCGGGAAAGGTGAGCTGGCTCAATGGTGGCTTGGCCATCAACGACGCTACGAAGCTTTTGTCAGACGGCCCGGCCACAAAGATCATTAATGCGGCTAACTGGAACAATGCCTTGACCATCGAAGCATGGGTGAAACCACCGGCCTCCACGAATGACTCCTTGGCCGTGATGGCGTCTCTCTCCAAAGACGCCAGTCATCGAAATGTTGCGCTATTCCAGCAGGAGAGTCTCTACATCGCCGGTCTACGCACTTCGGCAACATCTGAAAGCGGCATGCCCTTCCTCGTATCACCCATTGGAGCAGCGCAGCCGGAATTGGTTCACGTGGCCTACACGCGGGACGCGGCAGGAGTCGCGAAGCTCTACGTGAATGGCGTGGAGGTGGCTAGCGGCGTTACAGGCGGACTGATCGACAACTGGGACACAACTTACAAGCTCATTCTCGGAAGCGAGATGACCGGAGAGTGGCCGTGGCTTGGTGAATACCATCTACTCGCCTTCTACGACCGGGCCCTCACCCAGGATGAAATCTATCAGAATTACGATGCATCTGCAGATGATTCCAATATCGAAGCGCCTATCATTGTCATGGCGGACCCGTCTACAATTGTCGCGGACGGACAAAGCACAAGCCTAATCCACATCACAGTCCAGGACGCGAAAGGGAACCGGTTAGCAAATCAGGCTGTCAACCTCTCCACCACCTTGGGGACCTTCGCACAACCTACGGTGATGACAGACGCCGCAGGAGAGGCAACGACCACGTTGGTCGCGGATGTCAAAACAGGGCAGGCGAAAATCGTTGCAGCAACAAGTGGTGGGCAGGGGCTCGGCTACGTTAACATGGTAGAAGGGACGACAACGGTGGCGGCGCCAGACACCGAGGCCGTAATCGAATATGTAGCGCCCGAAAACACCGGCTCTACAAATGTCGTCGTGCCCCCAAACGCTGTCCACGCTGAGTCGAGGCTCAACTACGCGCCGATGACCACAGTGTACGCGTGGCAACCAGGCTTTGGGTTCGGTGGGCAGGCGTTCAGCCTGAACCTATATCAGAATGGCCAACCACTTCACGACTTTGTCTTCGCTGTGCCGATCCAGATTACAGTGGTGTACAACGATGCAGAGCTTGGAGAGCTGGATGAAAACCACCTCACCCTTATGTACTGGAACGGTGAAACATGGCTAGATGCGGCGACTACATGTTCACCCACATCCGTATACGAACGTCACCCAGACGAAGACTATTTTGTCGTCTCGATCTGCCGACCGACGGAATACGGTGTATTTGGCGTCCAAGACAACCTTCATCGAGTCTATATGCCGATAATGAGCCGCCTTTCGTCACGACCGACCAGTGTATATCAAGCGCAGATTCTTTATCTGCCTGTCGTTGGAAGATAGGGACCGAACTGTCGGTCAAGTTGAGCTAACGCAAGAGGGGGGCGGATGTTCGAACATCCGCCCCCTGTCTAATAACATAGTACCTTCGCCGTAGGGCTTACGACTATCATGAACCTATGTTCACAGGCCTTAGGGCCAACCCCAGATGAGCAGACCCAGTCTCCAGCATAATTGACGCACAGGAATAAACAGCCCAACGATCGCTGAGAGATTCTAGTTCTTCACGCCAACCAGTCATTCGCCCCCTGGTGGCTAAAATGGGACCAACGCCGTTCCTGTAAGAAGTGCTGCAAAAGGGACAAAAATCCTGTCGAGTGGACGGCCAACTCTTTGCTCACCCTCTGGGGACGCAATAACGGGGGTACAACACAAATATGTGTACAAGAGAGGCAGGCTATTGCCAATATGCAACCATTTCCGTGTCCACAGAAAGCTGCAGATTCGGAATCGCAAGCACTGACATTAGTAGAGGTAAAGTGTAGTCAACTTGAACAATGATATGGTTCTCGGGCGGAAAACCAGATGTTTGATATAAGACAGTTGTAGTCGCAAGGCTGGGATCAAGCCCACCCCGCACTAATTCATCTGCAACCAAAGCACTCAACACGCCGCCATCGGTCTGGGCGGAAGCGCCAAGAATGGCCGCCTCCCTACTTGCATTGAGCAGCGTTACGTAAGCCTGAAGAGAACGACCTACATCCAGTACGGCCGCCATGAGCAACAACAGCACGGGCAGAATCAACATGAGCTCGGCAAAACTCTGTCCATGCTCCTGTTTCACTATTTTCAAGCTTCCAGTTCGCGGACCGATCATAGGCAACTCAGAAGTTGTTTGGTGTCAATCACACATGTTGTGCATCGCAGCCTTTCCTCAAGAATACACAAAGGGATAGCAGACGAAAATAGACGACTTAGTACCAATCAGACAATGGTACAAATGGTAGATCAGCCTCGGTAGCAAGGTACCATTGTTCTTCACCTCTGGAAAATTTAAACTGAGGCCACAAACACCGGACCGAAGCGAAGCACTGTATCGATACATAAGCGGTCCCTAAGGTACGGATGGTTTCAGGAAAGCAGCGTAGGCGTGAATGGTATCAATAACATTACATCGTTCGTGTGTGGCTGGAGCGCATCCAAGTAACAATCGTTCGTTCAGACAACTAGGCGTGTGAATATCTGCTCTATCGCTTTATAGGAGGTGAAACAATGCAGATGGTTCTTCAGATGATGGCGGCGTTGTCCAGAGAAGACGGGCAGGGACTTGCTGAGTATGGCATGATTATTGCCTTGGTCGCTGTCGCCGCGATTGCCGGCGTCACCGCCTTCGGCACCGACATCAGCAGCTTCTTGGCCGGCCTGGGCACCCAGTTCAGCTTCTAGGTCCTCCAAGCAGAAGTTGAGAAACGAAGGGACATGTCCCTCTCTACAACTTTCTGCTACGGCGAACACGGGAACGCTTCTTAGCGTCGTGTCAAACAAAATAACGGAACTGGAATGAGCGAGGGACACAAAGGGGTGTCGCCTCGCTCATTTTTGTGCATCTACCCATTACACCCAGTAGAGAGTCGACACAAAAGCGGAGAGTCTTCAAATGCAACAGGTAGTCGATAGGCCAAGCCCCCCACGGTGGCAAGCGCAAGGGGTCAGGTGGACATCGCTTGACATCCTATGGATAGCCCTGCTTCCGGCCACATTGCTCATCGCGCTCAACACACGCACGATAGAACCCAATGACTACTGGTGGCATGTGCGCACGGGACAAATTATTATAACTGAACATAGGATTCCGGTCGTTGACGAATTCTCCTTTTCCCAGGCTGGCACCCCTTGGATGAATCAGGCGTGGCTTATGCAAAGCGCATTGTTTATCCTCCATCGTTCCGGAGGCCTTCCCCTCGTCCTAATGACTCATGCGCTGGTCATCACCTTGGGGTATGCACTGGTCCTACGGTCTTCTATTCGTAGTTCCGGATTGAAGGCGGGTGTGATTGCATCATATGTAGGTGCAGCAGTTGCATTCCGGAGCTGGGGGGTTCGTCCACAATCAATTTCATTCCTGTGGTTTGGAGCACTCATCGCCTTGATCGAATCCCACCGAAAGAATAAAGGACGTCAGATATGGTGGGCTGTTCCGCTATTCGTCCTTTGGGGAAACAGCCACGGTGGTTTTGTATTTGGTCTTGCAGTACTTGGCCTGTATATCTGCGGTCAACTATGGACGTTATGGAGCAATAGGTCAATCGCGTCAAGGGCCACCAAGGCTTTTGAGCTGATCGCCCTTGGCGGTGCGTCCATCGTCGCCTTGAGTCTTAACCCGCAAGGTTTCCTGGGCAACATTGTATATATTGCCGGCTTTCTGAAGAGTGACGCTACGCTCCGGGGCAATTTGGAATTTGCGCCCATTACGGTCCGCACTCCAGCAGGCGCCCTATTTTTCGCATCACTGTTGATCTTCGCTGCGGCCTTATCCACAAGTAAAAAGCGACCGGAGGCCGATCAAGTCGCCGGTGTCCTTATTTTTGCTTTTTTCACTTTGTTTAGCCGACGTAGTGCTCCCTGGTATGGCCTAGTCCTAATCCCCCCCCTTGCATCTTTGATGCAACCGCTGATTCCGACGCACCGCCCCGAGAAGCAGAAGCCACTACTGAACGGGACCCTCCTCATATTCCTTGGGATCGGAGTTGTCCTATCGACGCCATGGCTACGAAATGCATTTCCTTGGCTAGCTGAACAAAAACCAATAGTAAGCCACATGACGCCAATTCGTGCCACAGCGTTTCTCTGCAGCCATATCCCAGCAGAGGGGGCACGCATATATCAACACCAAGCCTTTGGCAGTTACCAGGAATGGGCTTGCCCAACCCATCCGGTGTTCATCGACACCCGTATCGAACTTTATCCCCAAGAGCAATGGGAGGACTATCTTGTGATAAATAATGCTCGATACGACTGGGAAAAAATCACGCAACGGTACGGATTCACACATTTATTCTTGAGCGTATCGGATCAACAAACAGCGATATCTGCGGTTCGTTCTTCGCCCAGATGGCGCGAGATCTACAGCGACGAACGAGCCGTCCTGTTTGAACGAACCGATGCACCGAAGAATTCACGTGAGCAAGGCGACCCTAGATCATGACCGGGGTTCCGACAACCTAGCCACCTAGCCACTTCAGGATGCAATCGCCGTTCCGAATCCTCACAACAGCACGATTCGCACACAGATCATTGATCTCCTCGTCTCTCCAGTGTCGACGCTTCAGTACTATTGAAACTATGGGTCCCTCTTATCATTATAAATATGCGATATTTGAAAACCTCTGATTGTTCTCATTTTTAACCAGGATTGTGTTCGTAAGCCGCAGATACGAACGCCTACTTTCGCCGAGAAAGGGTAACACCTCCAGTTCCATATATAAGGAGTACAGAAAGTGGCTCAACGACGTGGATGGTTGTGGATGACCTCAGGAATCCTATTGGCGCTGATTGCGGGGCTATTCACATTCCGAGCCATCAATGATGCCGTGATGAACGCAACATCCTCGGCTGTCGAGCAGACACCTACAATTCCCGTTCTTGTGGCTGCGGTCGACATTCCGGCTCGACGCCTGATCGATGAGTCCATGATTACAGTCAAAAAAGTCCCAGCCAATCTTGTACCGGAAGCGTACATCGACACGCTCGATGATGTGATCGCGAAAATGGCAACTGTCCCGATTGCAGAGGGGGAAATCCTGCTCCGGACTCGCTTAGTCGATCCCACGGATAAAGATGCACCCATCTTATACCGAATTGACGAAGATGAAGTACTGGTCGCTGTACCAGCGAGCGCTCTTATGAGCAGCCTAAACCTCCTAAGCGTGGGTGATCACGTCGATTTAGCCTACACGGTAGCGCTGGAATACACCGACAAAGAAACGGAAGAAATCAAGTCAACAACTGCGGCCTTTTTAAGCCTTCAGAACCTGGAAGTGAAAGGGCTGGTTCGGAGCCAGCCTCCTACGGAAGAGGGTGGGGCGCTCCTGAAACCTGATGCTGTCCTCTTGGCCGTTCGCCAACAGGATGCCCTCGTATTGAAATATCTGATCGACATTGGTGCATCGATGGATTTCTTCTTACGGCCGCCAGGTGTAGAGGCCCTCTCCCCTACTACGCCTGTCGATGCTGAATACTTAGTTGATCGCTTCCAGCTATTCGACAGCCTGCCCGATGAACTTGTCAATGAAATTATACGGCGTCAACAGAGCGCCAATGACACAGCAGAAGAACAGACGGCTGATTAGACACGACTGACACCAATCCGTGAGTATGGCCATGGCCAGCAACGACAATCTTGCCGCGAAAATCCAAACGCTAATTCTGAGCAGTCATACCGACGTTCTGAATAAGCTGGAGTTGGCCTTTTACACCGAGCCGCACTATCGGGCCAGTTTCACACGCACAACACAAGAAGCGCTTCAGGTCCTTGCCCAGCACCAGCCCGACATTATCCTTGTGGATGATGCCGTAGCAGATGGCGCATCGATCGAGGCGATCCGAAAGCTTGCCATCATTGCCCCTGCCACGCC
Organism: Gammaproteobacteria bacterium; assembly: GCA_003696665.1. Lineage (NCBI taxonomy): Bacteria > Pseudomonadati > Pseudomonadota > Gammaproteobacteria > Gammaproteobacteria bacterium. The sequence goes on from RFGJ01000501.1 coordinate 8,160, forward strand.
GATCGTGGCGCTGGCCGATGAACAAGCCGTAGACTATGTGAGAGAGGCGCTTCTAGCCGGCGCCCGAGCATTTTTGACCAAACCCTTGCACGAAGCCGAAATCTTCACGACGCTTAGTCAGCTAGTGGAGATGGAAAATCTGCGTCAAAGCACCGGAGGAGGGAAACGATCAACCGGTGGAACGTCTACCGCTCATATTTTGACGGTCATGAGCTTGAAGGGTGGAGTTGGCAGCACAACCTTAGCCACCAACTTGGCCATCATGTTACAACAACAGCAAAAGGGACAGGTCATTCTTCTAGACGCTCATCCCCGCCTGAGCGACATAGAGGCTACTCTCAATATCCAAGCGCACTTCACCTATGAGGACCTCCTCCAACACGGTGAGAACGTCGACGCTGAGCTCGTACGCGGAATGCTGTCGCCCCACACAAGTGGAATTCAAGTTTTACCTGGCGGCCGATTTTTGGAGCCGGACGAACGGGCTTCGGCCCTACACTTCGAACATATTCTTTCCATTCTCGCCCACGAGACAGACTACATTGTGATTGATAACGGGGCCATGATTGGCCCTCATACAGAGCCAGCACTTACATTAGCCGATGACGTTCTCCTCATTGTCACACCGGAAATTGCAGCCTTACGCCGAACCGTTTCTTTCCTTCACAGCGTGGACGAAGGGGGATTCCCCCGGGAAAAGCTTCGCCTTGTCGTAAATCGAGACGGCCTAGAATCTGGCATTCTCGCTGAAAATATCAGCCGGCACCTCAACATACAGATTACTGCTCGCATCCCGGAAGACAGCCGCCTGGTCACGTACTCCTTAAATCGGGGCGTACCTTTTGTCTTAAGTCATCCAAGAAGCGCAGTGGCGCGCCAGATTGCGAGTTTGGCAGACAAGGTCAGCCCGAAACAATCTGAACAGACCAGTAGGCAGCAGCGGAGTTCTGTATTCGGACGTTTGACGACTTTATTTCAGGGTGGCGCAGCATGAATCGTTCAGGCATTTCCCATAGGCAGGCGCTCGGCTGACATTCCTCTGACTCGCCTTTTGCCAATGAATCAAGAGACGATAGCATCGATGGACACGAACTTATTTTTCCTCGTGCTTCTTGGAATCGGAATCGGAATTGTCGTCAACGTATGCGCAGACTGGCTTCCGAAACGACTCTGGCAAGCAGACGAATTTCCTTGCCATGTGGTTTATCGCCTGATGCGTTGGATCAGCGTAGAAGCATCAATTGTCGCTTTGGTGCTTTACTCACATGCTGTCACTGCACCAGGAGCATCACTGCTACAATCGCATACGGTCCAGCAAAAGCCGTGGCTCCAAGACACTTTTCTTTATGCTTCATGTGGCGTCTTGCTTCTTATTGCTGTCATCGATTTAGAACACAGAAAAGTACCCAATGTACTTGTAGGCGGAACTCTTGCTCTAGGAATAGGCATAGCAGCGCTCTTTGGACCACAAGATGTGACGGTACGCATGATCCTCGGAGGAATTGTCGGTCTCGGCGTATTTGGCTTGGTGGCAGGGCTCAGACAGGGTGGGATGGGAATGGGAGACGTCAAGCTGGCTGGGCTGATCGGGGGGATGGTGGGTTATCCATACGTGTTCATTGCTCTATCGATAGGCATCATTGCTGGCGGCATAGGAAGCTTACTCTTGGTACTCAGCCGGCGCATAAACCTAAACGACTCCCTTGCGTATGCACCATTTCTCTGCATTGGAGCGCTGATAACTCTGTGGCATGGCGCAACAATTCTTGCCTGGTACAGTCAGCGATTCATCTAAACGCAATGCATAGAGGTTCGAAATGACTGTCTTGATTACCCTTTCAATCATGGCTGCGATCGTATTGCTCTTTGTAGGCATTTTCATGCTCCTCGGCCCCGACACGGGCATCGAAGAGCGTCTATTAAATAGCCGGATGGTTGTTGGAGCCAGTCAAGGGGATGATAAAGGCGCCTTCCGCCAACGAGTGAACCAACAATTCGAGAGTGCCCGTATTGGCAGCCAACTCACACTTGCGCTGACTCAGGCTGGCATCAAGATGACTGCGGTGGAATTTCTAGCCCTAAATGCCGCCCTCATCATCGGTGCATTTGGGCTTGGTTTCCTGATAGGGCGGACCGTTTACAGCGGGCTCGGGTTGGCCATTCTGGCGTTATTGGGGCCACGATTTTGGCTAAAAAGACAAAAAGAGAAACGTCTTGCTGATTTTCAGTCCCAACTACCAGATGTCTTGAACTTGCTAGTCGGCAGCTTGCGTTCTGGCTACGGTCTGGTCCAGGCATTACAGCTCGTTGCTCAAGAAATGCCCAGCCCGAGTAAAGAGGAGTACGGTCGCGTCACCCAAGAAATGAGCCTCGGGCTTTCAACGGCAGAAGCGCTTGATCGCTTACTTGAACGGATGGAAAGCCCAGATCTGGAAATGGTGGTTGCCGCCATCAATGTGCAAAGCGAAGTTGGGGGCAACCTTGGAAGCATCCTTGACACCATTGCCAATACCATTCGTGAACGCATTCAGATCAAGGGTGAAATTCGCACAATTACAGGCATGCAAAGAATGACCGGTTACATGCTGGCCGGTATGCCGTTTATCCTTGGCGTCATCCTGATGTTACTTAACCCTCGGTATATGATGCAGATGTTTGTCTTTCCTTGGTTTTTCATTCCTATCGGCGCAGCAATCAACATTGTGGTGGGGTTGATTCTCATCAGCAAGATGGTCAACAGCATAGAAGTTTGAAGCGAGCGGAGGCGTTATGGATGCACTTAGGCTCGGACTTCGTGAACTTATTCAGCTCTTGGAACCTTATTTGCACAGCCAGGTAGTGAAAAGCAGCTTCTTGTCCATCCTCGTGATGCTCGCTGTCATTTTGTTTGTCAGTGGATTGCTACAGGAGAAACAGAGGCGGGATTTAGAACGCCGCCTCGAAAAGGTTTCAAACGCAACGAGCCAGAACGATTCCTCAGAATTTGACGTCCCATTCACAGAACGCATTTTACTTCCAGTTGGCAGAGCGCTACTCACCCGACTCGGACGGCTCACACCGCGGAACAACCTTGAGCAAGTGCGTAGGCAGCTAGCGCTGGCTGGCAATCCCGGCAATCTTGTTGTGATCGACTTTCTTGGCCTCAAAGTGTTGTCAGGCATCCTTGGCGGGGTTCTGGCAATCATTTACTTTGTCTCTGTGCGAGACACTCCTTTGTTCTCCTCCCTTATGTTCGGCTTGGTCGGAGCAGGTCTCGGATCATACCTTCCAAATTATTGGTTGAATCGACGCATTCAACAGCGTCGAGAAGAAATCTCCCGCGCTTTACCTGACGCGCTGGATATGCTGACCACCATGGTTGATGCAGGGCTCGGTTTTGACATCGCTCTTCTTCGTCTGGCTCAACGCTGGCAAAACGCGCTTACCGAAGAATTCGAACGCGTTGTTCATGAAATGCAGATGGGCGTGAGACGCGTTGACGCGTTGCGCAATATGGCCGAACGGAATGACGTTCCTGAACTCCGCGCATTTGTTGCAGTCCTCATCCAAGCTGACAGTCTTGGTATCTCCATCGCGAATATTTTGCATGCCCAAAGCGATCAGATCCGCATGCGTCGACGCCAATGGGCGGAAGAGCAAGCCAATAAAATGCCCATCAAGATGCTACCGATCATTGCCTTTTTCATATTTCCGGCTTTGTTCGCTGTTATCTTGGGCCCTGCAATCCCTGGTATTTTGAATGCAATTGGCGGACTGTAATCTACTTGGGCCTATGAGTCAAATGAGTGAACGATGACTGTACAAAGTGGCGTTTCGTACATTAACGATCCTCGATACCGTGAAGCCGCGCAACTCATTCAAAGGGGGGCCTGGAAAGCTGCCCTCGGGCCTCTGCGCGACTTAGCAAAGGAGTACCCCGATCAACAAGATATTTCCTCTCTGATCGAAGAAATCAGAGCCCGCGAACACCTAGAACGAGGCTCCATCGCGGCGCGCTCGCCCCTCACGATTTACCTCCTCAACCGCCGGCGCCTGACCGTGCTTGCAATCACGATCGTTCTTGCCCTGATAATCGTCTCCGGCTGGTTCGTTTACAACCGCTGGTTGGAACCCGCTCGACGCATTCATGCTCGTCAAGCCGAGTTAATTCAAATGCTCTCTGACGCCCAAATTGCACTCGCTCAAGCCCGCTATAAAGAAGCAGCCGATCTATTTGCCGCTGCCCTTGAAATCGATCCGGGCAATAGCAGCGCATCGCAAGGCCTCGAAAGAGCCCAACGGGAGCTTTCCTTAGCAACGCGCTATAACCGCGCAGTAGAACTGTCGAGTAAGGATCCGCTCGAAGCCCTGCTTCTTTTCAGAGAAATACGACAAGAAGACCCTGCCTACAAGGATGTCGCTGAACGGATCGAGCAAATTGAGACACAGGTCGCCCTACAAGAGATTTTCATCGAGGCAGAGGAAGCGTACCAATCATCGGACTGGAAAGGAGCGATTGAGCTTTATACAGCGTTGCGCGGCCGTGACATTGACTACCGTTCAGTCACTGTCGAACAGCATCTTTTCGAGAGTTACCGGAACTATGCAAGAACATTACTTTCACAGCAAAGCCCGTCTCGAGCTCAGCTAGAGCGGACTATCGAGATGTATCGGCTGGCACTGAGTTTGCAGCCCCGGGATCGTGAATCCCGTCTCCAGGTCGAACTACTTGGTAAACACCTTGAAGCGCGCTCACTAATGGACGAAGAGCGCTTTGCTGAAGCAGCTATTCTGCTGAGCGCGATTCATAGCGTCGATCCGAACTTCCTAAATGGCGACAACCGTCAAGCGCTCTACTTTGCGTTGCTTCACTACGGGAGCCAGCTACAAAAAGCAGGAGACCTAAAAGGCGCTCTCAAGCAGTACCAGACGGCAGCAAATGTACCCGGAGTCAACACAGCAGAGGCAAAAATGAGGCAACGGCTCGTAGCCCTTGCTTTGACGCCGACCCCAACGCCGACCCCCATGCCTCAGCCAACACCTACCCCAGACCCAGAGGAAAGTGGTCAGCTCATCCAACCCTTGGAACATTTCATTGGCTGGATTGCTTATAGAAGTGATCGTCCGGGATCACCGTCAGGTATTTGGGTGATGCGCCCAGATGGGAGCGAGCAACAGCCTGTCCTCGATCCAAATTACTTCTATGAGCACTTGATTAAACAAGCCCAGTGGAGCAATGACAACCTCCGTCGTGTCTACGTCGAGGGAGACAGATCAAACCCGGCCGTCGTGTCGATCTACATCTGGCGATACGATGTTCCCTCTCATTGGAGGGAAGCGCGAGTCGAGTTGCTTAACAATAGCGCGCTCAACTATCAGCCGGTATTTTCGCCCAATAATGAATTTATTGTCTTCACCTCTCAACATGCGCGAGGACCTTCATGGGGCCGATGGGGAAACTGGGGTGACGAGATTTTCCTGCTACGCTTTTCAGAAATCAATAGCGACGGCTATGTAGAGCCTCACCGCCTAACGTTCAACGATTGGGAATGGGACAAACACCCAACAGTGAGCCCAGATAACCAAACTATCGCCTTTTGGAGCAATCGAATCACGGGCAGGGCACAGATCTGGACAATGAATGTAGATGGTAGCAACCAGCGCAATATTAGCAACAACGAATGGAACGATTGGGACCCCGTGTTCGTCATGCCCAGACGCGAAATCCCAAACATTGAACAGAAGACCGCACAGGTTGCTCCTACCTTTGATCCGGCCCTGTACGATGAAAACGGCAATGAGTAAACAGGCAGGAGGTCACAAGAGAAGATGAGCTTATTCAAGCGTACCCCCACCACGCCTTCAAGCGGTAGGCGCCTTGCTCCTGCAACGCCGCAATCCGCCAACAAAACGCCTACCGCCAACCCTACACTGGAGCTAGCGAAGCCAGCCAAGCCAATCACGAGTATCGGGCGACGAACCGGTGGGAATCGCCCGGTCCCTAGCGGCGACTTCCCGCCTGCCTTCATCGTGATCAAAGACAAGGTTCAACAGGAACTATTAAACGAATTCAACCAAAGCCCGATAACACTGGATATTGAAAGCGGACGCCAGACAATTGAACCAATCTTCAGCCGGGCGCTTGCATCCGCCGGCTTGGTCCTGAGTCGGGCAGAGCGGCAGCAACTTTTCGACATGATTGTGGCCGACATCCTTGGGTTTGGGCCGTTGCAACCCCTGCTGGAGGACGACAGCATTACCGAAATCATGGTGAATGGCCCCCGTCGGGTTTACATTGAACGAGGAGGCAAGCTCGTCTTGACTGATGTGAAGTTCCAAGATAACGCCCATGTTCTGCGAATCATCGAGCGTATCCTCGCTCCCCTGGGGCGCCGCGTCGATGAAGCCAGCCCCATGGTGGATGCACGCTTGCCAGATGGCAGCCGCGTCAACGCTATCATTCCGCCGTTGGCCATCGACGGCCCGAGCATCACCATCCGCAAGTTCAGCAAAACCCCCCTCACGGTGGAAGACCTGATCCGCTTCGGCTCCTTCACGGAGGAGTTCGCCAAATTCATCGAAGCGTGCGTGATCTCCCACCTGAACATCATCGTGAGCGGTGGCACCGGCTCAGGTAAGACAACCTTGCTCAACGTGCTCAGCGGCTTTATCCCCGATACGGATCGGATTGTCACCATCGAGGATAGCGCGGAACTCCAACTCCGCCAAGATCACGTCGTCCGTCTCGAAACTCGCCCCCCCAATATCGAGGGCAAGGGCGCCATTACCATCCGGGATTTGGTCATCAACAGTTTGCGCATGCGTCCGGATCGTCTCGTCGTCGGTGAGGTGCGCGGCGGCGAAGCCCTGGACATGCTCCAGGCCATGAACACGGGTCACGACGGTTCCCTCTCCACAGCCCACAGCAACAGCCCACGAGACACCCTTAGCCGCCTGGAAACCATGGTCCTCATGGCCGGCATGGAACTCCCCCTGCGGGCCATCCGCCAGCAGATCGCCTCCGCCATCGATTTGATCGTGCATGTGGATCGCCTCCGCGACGGCAGCCGACGGGTCATGTACTGCACCGAAGTCCTGAACATGGAGGGAGACACCATTTTGACTCAGGACATCTTTCGATTTGAGGAAGAAGGCGTAGATGAAGAAGGCAGAATCATCGGCCAACTCCAGCCAACCGGAATTCGACCGAAAGTTCTGGAGCGCATGAAAGAAGACCAGGTCTCCTTGCCGCCGGATCTCTTTGCACCGAAACGCATGCGGTTCCGCTAAACGGAGGAGGCGCCCATGTCCACCAGGGTTTGGAACATCGATCGCAACAGCGCCCTTATGACCAACGGACGCGTCGCCGATTCCTTTTGGAGCCGCACCAAAGGCTTGATTGGGGTGAAACGCCTGGACGCGGGGGACGGTCTGCTTATCGAGCCCTGTAACAGCGTACACTGCTTCTTCATGTCC
>RFGJ01000502.1 GCA_003696665.1 Gammaproteobacteria bacterium
CCGTGCCACCGCTGTTCGGGCACCGAAGCGGGCGGCATAGTAAAACACACTGGCTTGTTTTTACGAAGCCTAACTCGCGCTTGCACCCGACCGCTCGCTTCGCCGCTTCGCGGCTCGCAGCCCGTGAAGCGCAAATCCGTTAACCCGCCGCGCGAAATTGCTCTCCAAAATCCCTTGACAAAGGTGTACACCTACGCTATAATATGGGCAATGAAGGAGAGCGAAATGACCTGGGAAGAAATCATCACCACCGCAGAAAAACAACTCGCAGAATACGACGAAATCGTAGTTCGTTTCACAGACGACCCCGCCGCAGACCAGAAGCGCGGCGTCTCCTTCCTGGACTGGGGAATTGCCCCGGAAGACACCCAGGAAGCCTGTGAAGATGAGTACCCCCAATACACCGCAGTCTACGACGAGACTGCAGGCGGCTGGCTGCCCGCTCTCCCAGGCCTGTGCGGTTTCCACGACTACGATGTCGAAACCGTAGTCGTAAAGGCCCGCAAATTCTCCGCCAAGGACGCTTACAAAAGCGTCATCGTGGCTCCAGGGCGGTATATCACTGACTGCTGGGACGGGGATGTAATCTCCGTCGGTTGGGAACACGCCCTGGTGTTCGACAATCCTGATTTTTAGCCAACCACCCCGCCGCGCCGGGGAAGAACACAGCCGCCGGGCGCGGACGACGGCGGTGAAAGGAAGACATCATGAAGAGCATGAGAGACTATCGCAACAGCCAGTTCTATGACCCCGTGTACGATTCTCCGCACTCAGTATCGCGTCTGACCGACTTCGAGCGCGCCATTGTGCGCGCTGCCGAGGATGCGTGGGGCAAGAGCGCCGAATATGTCACGTTCTTCGTAGTCGCCCCCCGAGGCGAGATTGTCGGCGGCGTCGGCGTGGCGCTGTTCTCCCCCACCAAAGGGGGGTATTGGGACAGCGAGCAGTTTTTCGTGAGCGCCCGCGATACCGGGAGCCACGCCCTGGTATCGTGGCACGAGTTTAGATACTCGACCAGAGTATTTATCGCATGGCTTGCGGGACGAACCGCGCAGATACGCGCCGAGAAGGTATGGTTCGGCCGCGTGAAAGAACCGGCGTTCACATACGCCGAAGACCCTGATGAATGGTAGCCAATCAGTCCCCCAGAGGAGAAACCCGCATGATTACCGTCCTGAATTTCTCTCACCCCCTGTCAAAACCCGCCCGCGAACACCTGAACGCCCCCGGTGTCGCGGGCGAGGGGGGCGCGGTCATCATCCGCGTCCCCGTGCAGGTTGACCTGGAAGCCCCCATCATCCCCCAGGTGGACGAGATTGTCCGCGACGCTTTCCAGCGCATGAGCGCCGCGGGCATCACCCCCAACGCGGTGAATGTTGACTGCATCGTTCCCCCCGGTCTGAGTGTCGTTGCCGTGCCGCTGTGCAACCGTTTCCCGACCGCCAATCTTATCTCGTTGCGACGCGATACCAGCCGCGTCGCCGGGAACGTGTACGTTATCTCCGAAATCATCCGCGCTCGCCACGTCCACCCCAGAAAATGACACGCAAGAGCACAAAAAACCTATCCCTCACCCCCGCCGAGAAGCGCGCTCTGCGCGCTCTCGCGCGTGAATGGGGGTTCATCATAGGCCGCGGCCCGATGGCCGCCGAAGGCAGCATCGACACGCTGGTTTCGATGCTCGCCGCGGGGAGTGCTCTTTTCGTCCCCATCGGGGATGATTATGAGTTACATCCCGACGTGGCCGCCCGGCTGGATGAACTCGCTGAGGCTGAACAATTGCCGCTGCTCTCCCGCGTCGCAACCGCGCTGCGCCGCGCGGAGGAACTGGATGCGGCATGCTAACTACCGCGTCCACCCGACCCGCCTTCGGCGGTGGTAAGCGGCGCGAAAATTGCCAGCCGTGACACTGGCCGAACCCTGTCACTCTGCCCAGCACGGCGGGCGGGTGACGCAAGCACGTTAGGCCGAAACAAAAAGCCCCGCACGGGGCGGGGCTGATGATGGAGAGACAGGTTGATTGTTATTACCACACTGGATTGGCCTTAGCAGGCTCGAAGTCTTCGCCGTATTTCTCGCGATGCGCTTTGCAGTATGCGTCGAAAAATTCCTGCTCGGAGCACGGGGCAAGTTCGGCGTGCAGTTGTTCGCGGATGTCGTCGTCCATCAAATTGACGGCTGCTTCATAATCGATTTCTTTTCCGTAGGCGTTGATAACGGTGACATATTTGGACATGGCATTTTTCTCCTTTTCATACAGTTGGTCAATCGCGATTTCAATTGCGGTTGTTTGTGTGCCGTACCTGGTGGTCAAAAACTTTATTTTCTCCCAGGCGCGGTCGCTCAGTCGGATGTTTTTCTGGCGTTTCATGGTCGCATCTCCTGTCTCTCAATTGCTCATAGTATAGCAAAATGGTATACATTTGTCAAGTCCCAAAATGGACAATTTTCGATTTTCTAATCTGGTGTTCTGATTTTGTTCTAAAAATGTTTCGGCCTAACTGGCGGCTATACCTGAC
>RFGJ01000503.1 GCA_003696665.1 Gammaproteobacteria bacterium
CCTGACTGCCTGACAGAAGTAGGTGAAACCCAATAAACACGAGGGAATGGACGAGGAGGGTAGAGAGTCATGAGAGGCTAGAGTTACGACACAACAGCCTAAAATCATGACAACCTCCACCCATTTGTATGGTCAACTATTCGACCAGTTGAGTCAACACAGTCGTGTTTGCGATCTGCGCCACTTGAAAGCACTGGCGTGGATGGTGAGTGCCTTGCTCTACAGCGGAGAATTGAACCTGGCAGCATGGGAACCGTATGTGTTGAGTCGAGCGACAAAAGCGCAAAGCACTGAGCGGCGGTGGCAGCGATTTATGGACAATTGCCGCATTAGTGTGATGGCAATTTACGTACCGTTGGTGCTGGCGGCTCTGAGCGGATGGGAGCAACAGCGATTGTATTTAGCCTTAGATACGACGGTTTTGTGGGATCGCTTTTGCATGATTCACCTGTCGGTGGTGTGCTGTGGACGGGCGGTTCCCTTGTTGTGGCGAGTGCTCGAACATAGCAGTGCTACCGTTGCCTTCGAGGAGTACCAACCCGTCTTGCGTCGTGCTCGGTGGCTGTTGCGGCATCATCCAGATGTGATGCTACTCGCTGACCGAGGCTTTGCTAATCAGCAATTGATGCAATGGTTACGGCAAAGTCACTGGCATTACTGTTTGCGATTACCCTGTGATGTTTTGATCCATACCACACGACGCTATCCCTGGACGGTTGCAACGCTCTACCCTCCCCTCGGCGAAGCCCGACTGTATGAGAATGTAGGCTTGTGGCTTGATGGCAAGCATCGCTGTAACTTGGTGGTTGCAACGGTACAGGGAGCCAAAGAATCTTGGGCGGTTGTCACCGATGAACCTCCAACCTTGCAGACGCTCTGGCAATATGCCTTGAGGTTTCGGGTAGAGGAATTGTTTTTGGATAGCAAGTCTGGCGCATTTGAGTTAGAAGACTCGCGCTTACGCTCTGCTACTGCCCTCGAACGCCTCTATCTGGTCGCTGCCATTGCCCTGCTGTTTGCCACGACCCAAGGCATGGCGGTGCAACTTGCAGGTTTACGGCAACAGGTAGACCCACACTGGCGACGCGGCATTAGCTATCTCAAAATCGGACTCCGCTGGCTGCAAGGAGTGATTCATAAAGGACGTGCCTTGCTGCCTTGCGTTCCGTTGTTGCCCAACGATCCTCAAGCTTGTTTCGCCTCCCTCAAAGCGAAGCGCGACTACGATGACCACATTTGGTTTTATCGAGTTCGTTCCGTTGTTTGTAAACCTGCTTCTAACCACAACTAGAAAAGATTTGTCAGGCAGTCAG
>RFGJ01000504.1 GCA_003696665.1 Gammaproteobacteria bacterium
ACATGACGACCTTCCCGCCTTGCCGCGCAGAGCCTCCAAGCCTGTTCGAAATCCAGCACCGACTCCTGCCCATTATACAGCATCTGTTTGTGCAACGATCGCGCCACATCGACAGGATTTCTCAGCGAGATAATGAATTTCGCATCCGGATTGTAGCGAAGTATTTCAGAGATTGAGGATTGGTCATAAAGATACGATGTAGAACCATCCGCCAGATACCTTTCTCCGCCATAATGCGCAAAGCATCCCTGATACCACTCCATCGTCTGGATCTGTCGCATACGCAGCGATTGCAAATTTTGACTGAAGAACCATGGCTCTTTGGGGCGGGAAAAGCAGATCCCTTCTTGGGCTCCCAGCCAGTTTGCCAAGGTTGTCGTGCCGCATTTCGCACCGCCAACCAGAAAAAGATTGACTTTAGGCATATTGCTCAATTCGCCGTCACCTTCGCAAAAATACTGGTATTGATCCCCATATTTCTTCGAATCCATTGATACATTGCCAAGTTCCACGCGACCATGGCAAAGGCATTGGCAGCGGCTGCACCCAGAATGCCCCAAATCGGAATCAGTGCCAATGAGCCACCCACATTTATCAGCAATCCAAGCCCATAAGCTCGAACCATAACCTCACTTTTCCCAACCATGGCCAGGAAATAACCGACCGGACCCAAAGCCACGTTCACCATCTGGCCAGCCACAAGCACGACAAGCGGCCAAAAGGCGCGTCCAAAATCTTGGCCATACCATGGCAACACAACTGGGGCTGCGATCACCACGACAGCGGCAACCAACAGAGTGCCCAGAAATACGATCCGGATGGAACTGGCCAGCATTTGCTGCAATGCTTCGCGTGTTCCATTCCGATGGGTTGCGGCAATCCTTGGCGCCATGAACTGATTCGAGGCCGCTAGAAAAATGCTGGTCAACTCGGCCAATCTGCTGGCTACATTATACCTACCCACATCCTCAATAGGCTGCCACACTCCAAGAAGCAGCAAGTCCACCTTGGCCACACCGTAACCCAACAAAACAAACCAAAGCAAGCGTTTTGCTTCCGCATTCCAATCAGGCAAGGATTCTGTTTCCCCGCCATTGATCATCTCTATGGGCCCATGTTGATACAAAACAAGCCAGCCGCCGATCAGAAAAAGAGTCACCAAGACCCCAACCTGAATGATCGAGGCCTGCTCTGCACCGAGCCTTACCCCTTGCCATAAAAGCCACCCAAAAGCCGTCAGCAGAATCAATTGCGGCAAGGCCATGGTCAACGCCTGTGCCCACACGGCGCGCCGCATCGCCTGTAACAGCACGCTCCACAATGTATTGCTCACCATCAAGGGAAAGGCAAACCCCAGCACGATAAAAGCCGATTTCCAGGGCGCATCCGCAGGCACCAGAAACCAGGCCACAGCCAGCCCAGTCAACACAAACGCCGCGCGAACAGCCATTTTGCGCGCGAACCACTGCGCAACAAGGCGCGAAACCTTGAACGCGCCGGCCGAAAAATGGCTGCCCAACTCTCGGACGATGATCAGATCCATACCACCGATAACGAGCATCGCACCCAGCGATGCCAATGTCATGGCATAGACAAATGCGCCATACTCGCCCGAACCCAGCACCCGGGCCATGGCAATCTGTAGCAGAAACCCCAGG
>RFGJ01000505.1 GCA_003696665.1 Gammaproteobacteria bacterium
ACGCATCGGCGTCAGCCTGACCGAAACCTGCGAGATGGTGCCGGAGATGACCACCTCGGGACTGGTGGCGCATCATCCGCAGGCGAAGTATTTTGCCGTATAACCCTTGCGCTTTAAGTGAGTACCCATTTTTTTATTGAAGTTTATTAGCCATTTTTGCTAATAAATTTGTGCGATACTTATCATCAGACTTATCCTATTGGAATAAAAAGGGATATCGGTTTTTTCGATAGCCCATAACAGCCCCAGGTGGGCTTTTCAAATTTCAAGGAGGTTAAAAGGATATGGTGCGGAAAATGGGTTTCATCAGAGGGGGATTGCTGTTGATGGCTCTGTTCCTGGTGGCGACACTCTGGGGATGTGCAAATACTATCAAAGCAATTGAAAACAAAGACCTGACCGTCAATGCAAAAATGTCAGACACCATTTTTCTGGATGCTGAAACTTTGGCGGATGCCATGCAGGGATCAAAGGGCGGCATTTTTGTGCGTGTCGCCAACACGTCAGATTTTCAGGAAATTGATTTTTCTGACCTCATTCGCACTAAACTGACCAGCATGGGATATAACGTGGTGAAAAACCCCAAACAAGCAACTTACCACGTGACTGCCAATCTTCTTTACCTTAACGAGGCCAAAGAAGGGATGAATATGGAGTCTGTTCTGGCATCGGGCTTTGGCGGTGCGGTTCTGGGCGCTTCCGTTGCCGGTGTATCAGGGCACAGTTGGCGGGGAGCGGGTACCGCAGGCTTGGCTGTCGGACTGGCGGCTGCAGCCGTTGACGCCGGAGCAGGATTGATGTGGAAGGTCAAAGAATATATTGGCGTTGCTGACATTCAAATCAAGGAAGTCGTTCCGGGGGGAGTAACCGGAAGCCAGGAATCCAGCCTGGCCAATGGTATTGGCACCGCCACCAAAACCACCCGAAAGATTGTATCGGACAAGCAGGAATATCGGACCCGTATAGCTGTAAATGCAAAACAGACCAATATCGACCGCAACGAGGCTTGCAAAACCATAGCCGAGCGGTTGGCCAGCCAAATTTCAGGCCTGTTCAAAATGTAATCAGCCTTGATTTCTCTTCGTGCCCTGCCCACATCGGGCAGGGCATTTCTTGTTTGCCCCCGCCCCTTTGAATGGTTCGAAATTCACGCCGACGGCTCGGTCTTTCTCTGCTGTCCGGCCTGGCTGAAACGGCCTGTGGGCAATCTGCTGACC
>RFGJ01000506.1 GCA_003696665.1 Gammaproteobacteria bacterium
GCAGAAAATAGACCTTAATGCAAAACGCCCCCGCCGGGGGACGTTGGCAAAATGTGTGGGCGCGGAGGGGCTCGAACCCCCGACCTCACGGATGTGAACTGTGTATGTCGACAAAAATTTGGCAGGGTGATCAAGGGTAGTGCGCAACAGAAAATGCCGCATCTGTTGCGCACTACCCATCATGTCTGGATTTATTTGAACCAGTTTTTGACTGGCGAAGCCAAATTATGTGCGAGTTTCAGGTCTTTTTGCACGATAGTCAGGTAACGCTTGACCATATCCAGGGTAGAGTGGCCCAGCAATGCTTGTAAAGCGTAAATGTTTCCTCCATTGCGCAAAAATTCGATGGCAAATGTGTGCCGCATTCTGTGAGGGTGCGCATGGATGACGCCTGAGCGGTCTCCCAGACGCTCATAAAGTTGCCGAAGGGTGTCTCTGCGCATGGGGTTGCCATGGACGTTGACAAACAAAAGCGCATTACGATTGGCTCGCGAGCGAGTTTCCGAGATATTCCTGGTAGACAGGTATTGCAGGAGGGCATTTGCGGTGGCGGTGGAAAATATCAGTCGCCGCTCTTTGCTTCCTTTCCCGAATATCAACACTTCCCGTTTCGAAAAATCGACATCTTTCAGACGAATGCGCCCCAGTTCTGATGCGCGAATGCCAGTATCCAGCATGAACAGAAGGATGGCCTTGTCTCGCTTGGGATTTTGCCCTTTTTGGGCTGCGTTTATCAACGCCACCACATCACTATGGGAAAAAGGAATGATTTCACGTTGTTCGGGGCGCGGCGGTGTAACCTTGCGGATGATGTTTTCAGGGCACAAACCGGCTTGCGTTGCCCAATTCCACATGGATGACAGTCCGGTGTGATAATTCAAGACAGTTTTCTTGCTGACTGTTTTCGTGCTGGCGAGGAAACGGGACACCGTGGATACCGTGATATCCATGATGTCGGTGTCTTCACCGTCCATTGTCTCATCCAGAAAACGCAAAAATTTCTTGTACGTGTTGTTATAGTCAGACAGAGTGTGTTCTGACAGGCGTTGGGCACGCTTGGCCTCGATGAAACCGGCATAGAC
>RFGJ01000507.1 GCA_003696665.1 Gammaproteobacteria bacterium
GGTAAGTTCGCCAATGGGGCGATGACGGCGGCCT
Organism: Gammaproteobacteria bacterium; assembly: GCA_003696665.1. Classification (NCBI taxonomy): domain Bacteria; kingdom Pseudomonadati; phylum Pseudomonadota; class Gammaproteobacteria; species Gammaproteobacteria bacterium. The sequence continues at coordinate 35 of RFGJ01000507.1, forward strand.
TTGCGAGGGCGTATAATTCAGAGGGTGGTCATGATGATAGTAAACAGGTTATTTTTAGGAAGGTTCGACCTCATAATGGCGAGATGGTAAAAAAGATGGCCAGGGTGCTGCAGATGGTCGCTTTAGTCCCGAGGGTAGATATCGTGTTTATAACGGTAAACCTCGGCCCCATTTGGGGGTTGACATTGCGGGCGAGGTCGGCGATCCAATCGTTGCTGCAGCAGATGGAAAAGTAATAGCAGTTTGCCCTGCATCAAAGTGTCGGGTCTCAGGGAATCAAGTAAATATCAAACATCCGGATGGAACTGTGACTAGATATTTTCATCTCAACTCCGTGACTGTATCAGAAGGTGATTTTGTTACAGCAGAGACTGTGATCGGAACGTTGGGCATCACAGGTAACGCAGCGAATACCACTCAACCTCATCTGCACTTTGAGGTACGTGAAGGAGGGATACTAGGAGTTGCCATTGATCCGGAAAAATGGTTGGAGAGTATAGATGGCTGTGAAATTAGTTGAAATATTGTCATTCCTCTTGCTGGCAATTGAGAGCAGAGCGCACACCATTCTGCCGATTCGGTTGCAGGAAAAAATCCAGTTGGCTGGCTACGTGTTTGATGTTGAAAAAAGCCAGGTGATCAGGATGGGAGACGGTACATTTATAGCTAGAGTGTTTGACGCTGATTCAGCGGGGCGAGGGTCAATAGTGGCTGTTAATGATGAACAGCTAGATATTATAGAGACCTCACGTAAGGTGGGGCAGAAAATAGTTTTTGAGCTGAAAGACGTGAATGCAGACGGCGCTCCTGATGTGTCGATATTCGAGAAAATTGGTTCATATTGGTCAGCACGAATTTACATCAACAAACAAGGCTATCGAAAGGCATTTGAAGGTGTTTCAATACTACAACCTGAACTTGTTGACTTTGGGCCGGGAAAAGAGTTGCAATTGATTATGATGTTTGATCCATTTGGTTTCAGGGATGAGAGGACATATTGTGGGGCCCTCTACGAATTACGTCACGGTAAATATTATCAAGTTGAATGAAGGATGGTTAATTCTGGTTGCCTTAGAGAGGCACTTAACCTAGTAGGGGGTTGAGAGAATCGGAAGACACGAGGGTATTGCCTAGGGTCTAAGAAATTGATTTCATCGGCCATTGCAAACTAGAAACATAAAATGCGAACAATATTGGTAGATATGAACGTTTATGAAAAAAGGTTCTAAAAGTTTATGGTTTATAATCCTGCTGGCGGCGTTTAGTAGCGTCGGTAACGGGATTCTGCCGGTGTCACTGAAAGAAAAAATTCAGTCGGCTGGCTATTTGGTGGATGAGCGAAGCAACGTTGCCATCATGCCGGATGGAACATTTGTATTGCGTGCTTATAAAGATAAGACATTTAGACATAGTGCCATTCTACTTGTCAGCGAAACGCGATTCGACGTTGTTGAAACGCGAGATGCCGGGGGGCAAATTATCATTGAGCCGATTGACATAAATGCCGACGGTGTCGCAGATCTTGTCATTTCCGAAAATTTTGAACTCGAATGGTCAATTCGTATTTATGTTAATCAACAGGGGTTCAAGAAAGTGTTTGATGGGACATCCATTTTGCGACCCGAGTTTAAGGATTTTACAGGTGATGGCCGTCTTGAGTTGATCATAAAGACGGATCCATACCACGTAAGCTATGATCCCCTTTTTTGCACCGTAATTTATCAACTCCGTGATGGACATTATCAACCTATGCCAAAGAAAACCCACAGGCCAACGGTAGTTTTTCCTTCCCCGAATGGTACATTCGGGGGTAGAGGATGTATGTCGAGAGAAAACTGCATGAGCCTGCCCACCAAAAGTGGACAAGTCCCTTAGCAGTATTAGGGAGGGTGTTCATTACATGCCGTTGCGGCAGCGGTCGCGAGTAAGATGGCCGGTGCATGGATTGACGGTATTGGCGAGGGCAAGAAAGAGTTTGCTGGAGTGCGCATCATCGCCGCAGCCGTTGTTGGTGGCACAACATCAGTGATCACCGGCGGTAAGTTCGCCAATGGGGCGATGACCGCGGCGTTTGCGAGGGCGTATAACGCGGAGGCAGACACCTCGTTAAAAGAACTCATCAAGACGCTATCTAGCCACGAGAAAAGTCAATTGATAGAAGCACTCCGTTCTTATGATAA
>RFGJ01000508.1 GCA_003696665.1 Gammaproteobacteria bacterium
CGAAGTCGCCAATAAGTTGCAAGAGTGGCTAGACGCTGGCTTGCAGGCATGGGACATCAGTCGCGACGCCCCCTATTTCGGCTTCGAGATACCAGGCGAAAAAGACAAGTATTTCTATGTGTGGCTTGATGCGCCCATTGGCTATATGGCCTCTTTCAAAAACCTATGCGACAAGCAAGGCATCAATTTTGATGAGTTCTGGTCACCAGAAAGTGATGCTGAGTTGTATCATTTTATCGGCAAAGACATCGTTTACTTCCACTGCCTTTTCTGGCCCGCGACTTTGCATGGTGCTGAGTTCAGAACACCAAGTGCGGTATTTGCCCACGGCTTTGTCACGGTGAACGGTGCCAAAATGTCTAAATCTCGAGGTACCTTTATCACGGCACGCAGTTACCTCAATCATCTAGATGCTGAATATCTTCGTTATTATTTTGCCGCCAAGTTGTCGCCGCGCGTTGATGATTTTGATCTCAACCTTGATGATTTTGTGCAGCGCGCGAATACAGACTTGGTGGGCAAGTTGGTCAACATCGCCAGCCGATGCGCTGGTTTTATCAGCAAGCATTTCGATGGGAAAATCGCCGCGAATTGGCCAGAATCAGAACTGATCAAGGACATTCAGACAAAGACGGATGAAATTGCTGACCTCTACGAACGTCGCGAATTTGGCAAAGCCGTACGTCATATCATGGCTCTGGCGGATAAAGTCAACCAATGGATCGCCGAGCAGGCACCATGGCAATTAATCAAAAACGAGACGACCAAAGTACAAGCTCACCACGTCTGTAGCATCGCACTGAATGCTTTCCGGCTGCTCGTGCTGTACTTAAAACCAGTGCTCCCCCGTCTGGCCGAAAAAACCGAAGCCTTTTTACAAATTGCGCCAATGAAGTGGGAAGACAGCCAAGTTTTGTTACGTGATCATAGCATTGCACCATTCAAACCAATGCTGACGCGAATCGACAAAAAAGCGATCGATGCTATGCTCGCGGAATCGGCAAAAGAGAAAAAAGAGAAAGACAAAGCCGCATCGAAAAAACAGGCGGAAGCAAGTGAGGCCACCTCCGATACTATCAGTATCGACGATTTCGCCAAAATCGACCTGCGTGTGGCTCGCATTGTTTCCGCAGAACCTGTGCCAGGGGCGGATAAGCTTTTGAAACTCACTCTTGACCTCGGCCAAGAGACACGACAAGTGTTTGCTGGCATCAAGCAAGCCTACCAACCAGAAACATTGGTTGGTCGATTGACCGTCATGGTGGCCAATTTGGCCCCCAGGAAAATGCGCTTCGGTGTCTCGGAGGGCATGGTGTTGGCCGCCGGGCCAGGCGGCCAGGAGGTTTTCCTGCTAAGCCCGGACAGCGGCGCAAAACCTGGCATGAAGGTGAAGTAAATGTTCAGTGGTGATGGGTGGCCGCTATGGCTTGTCTGGATTTTGTATATTGTTTCCGGCACCGGAGTGCTGGGAATGCTTTGGTGGCCGATGCGCAAGGCGACGCGCTGGCTGAGTCTGCCAGTCCTCGCCTTGCTGGCAGGCCTCATCTACACTCCGGTTCCGATTGAAACCGGCAGTGCCCATTGGGCGCCGGCGACGTTGGTGTTTATCTTTGAATTAGAAAAATATGGTACGGCCATGATCATGCGAACCTTGGGGCCGATTTTACTGACGAGCCTTGGCTTTCTGTTATTGGCCCTCGCCCTGTCGTGGCCCTCGTCCCGATCAAAACGGACCGCCAAATCAAGTCACAATCAGGTATAATTTGGCCGTTTAAATGCCACTTGTGAGGCAAAAATGAGCGATTATCTACTCCTGTTTGTCGGAACGGTGCTCGTCAACAATTTCGTGCTCGTCAAATTTTTGGGCTTATGTCCCTTTATGGGTGTGTCCAGCCGAATGGAAACCGCGACAGGCATGGCGCTCGCTACGACTTTTGTCCTGACGATTGCCTCTGTGGCCAGTTATCTCGTTGACCACTACCTGCTTATCCCTTTTGATTTGCTTTATTTGCGCACCATGAGCTTTATCCTGGTCATTGCCGCCACGGTGCAGTTCACCGAGATGGTGATTCACAAGACGGCGCCCGTGCTCTACCAACTGCTTGGTATCTACCTGCCGCTCATCACCACCAATTGCGCAGTGCTTGGGGTGGCCCTGCTCAATGTCAATGAAAACCACAACTTTGTTGGATCGTTCGTTTATGGCTTCGGCGCATCCGTGGGTTTTAGTTTGGTGTTAATCCTATTTGCTGGCATTCGAGAAAGACTACAAGCGGCGAACATTCCGAAATCATTTGAGGGCGCAGCCATCGCGATGGTCACGGCAGGCTTGATGTCATTAGCGTTTATGGGCTTTTCCGGACTGGTTAAGGGGTAAATGTGGACATATTGACCGCTGTGTTGATTGGACTTGGTATGGGTGCCTTCATAGGGGCCCTATTGGGTTATGCCTCGACCAAGTTCAAAGTTGAAGGCAATCCACTCGTCGAAGAAGTGGATCGCCTGCTGCCACAAACCCAGTGTGGACAATGTGGTTACCCGGGTTGTAAACCTTATGCCGAAGCACTCGTCGAAGGCGATGATATCAATAAGTGTGTGCCTGGCGGCGAAGCCACCATGCAGGCCATCGCAGACCTGCTCGGTCGAACGCCGCAACCGCTGGACGCATCAAAACAAAAAGAAGGTGACACGGTCGTTTATATTCGGGAAGCCGAATGCATCGGCTGTACAAAGTGCATTCAGGCCTGTCCCGTCGATGCCATTGTGGGGGCAGCTAAGCACATGCACACCGTGCTAGAGGACGTCTGTACGGGCTGCGATCTCTGTATCCCTGTTTGTCCAGTGGACTGCATTGAGGTACGACCTGCCCGTCACCGACCATCCATGAGCGATGCGCCAAAATGGCGTCAAGGTGATTCGCCCATCGAAATCATTCCTGTCAAATGGACAACACAATGAGTGACACAAAACCACTCGACCACTGGCGCTTGTTTGGCTTTCATGGCGGTGTCCAACCACCCGAGCACAAATGGACAGCCAATCAGGTCAGTTGCCGCATGGCGATGGCTTCGGAACTTCTGTTTCCATTGCAACGGCGGCAGGTCTCGCTTACCCCGGTTGTACAACCAGGTGACCACGTTTTGGCTGGTGACCTTCTGGCGATAGATCCGGACAATCGGCAGGCGCCTATCGTGGCATCAACATCCGGCACAATTGGCGCAATGACAACCGCTGTGCCACCATTACCCAAAGCAGCGCCATGGCCTGCAGTGAGTTTGCATCCAGATGGCCAAGACCGATTCCGTCCTGGTGATGTCCGGACGATGGCATCGATTCTACAAACGGAACGAAACGCCTTGATCGAACAAATTCACCGAGCAGGCATCATCGGATTGGGAGGCGCTGGCTTTCCAGCAGCTGCCAAACTCCGCGCAAGCGGGCATGTCCCCACCGTATTGCTCAATGGCGCCGAGTGTGAGCCTTTTATCACCAGCGACGACCGATTAATGCAGGAAAATGCCGCGGATATCTTGTCTGGCGGGTGGATTATCGCGCATATTACACAAGCGGAACGCATCGTGGTGGCGATTGAAGACAATAAGCCGGCCGCCATCACAGCGATGAAAACGGTACGAGAACAACTCAACTGCCCATTACCGATTCATATTGTCTCCATCCCGACATTGTACCCGTCTGGTAGCGAGAAACAGTTAATTGAAAATCTCACCGGCCAACAATTGGCCGCAGGCCAGCTACCTGCTTCACTTGGTTTGGTGGTCCACAACGTTGGCACGGCCAAGGCCATTTATGATGCCTGTGCGCACGGCCGCCCCCTTACCGAGCGACTCATCACCCTCACTGGCGACGCCATTGCCGCTCCCGGCAACTATTGGGTGCGACTGGGTACGCCAGTTCATTTTGTACTTAAGCAGGCGGGCGTTCAGGAAGAAAAGCTGACTCAAATTGTCCACGGTGGGCCGATGATGGGCTGGGACATCGTATCCCCCAATACGCCTGTGGATGCGACAACCAACTGTCTCATCGCCGCATCCACTGAACTGTTCCCGCCCCCACCGCCGGAAGCACCTTGCATCCGCTGTGGTTTGTGTGTCGAAATGTGCCCGGCAGGACTGCTGCCACAGGAGCTTCTGTTCCTCATCAAAACAAAACAATACGAACAAGCCCACAAATGGCAGCTAGATCAATGTATTGAATGTGGCGCCTGCAGCTATGTCTGCCCAAGCCATATCCCACTCGTTGCCTATTATCGTTTTGGAAAAGATCAGTGGCGAGAGATACAAGCGAAAAATCGAAAAGCTGAGCTATCAAGGCTACGGCACGAGCGGAAACTTGCTCGAATGGCCCGGCAAGAAGCGGAGAAAAAAGCGCGCAGACAGCGACGCGCGGCCAACGCCGCTCGTCAGACAGATGAGAAGAAGAAAATGGTTGCCGAGGCCGTGGCGCGCGTCCGTGCCAAGAAGCAAGCACAAGGGTCAACTGACAAAGGACAGGACTAATGAAGCTGTTCAAAACACCTGCGCCCCATGTTTTTGGCGATCTGTCTATCACCCAGGTGATGCTCACCGTGGCGATTGCGTTGTTGCCTGGTGCCCTTATCCAAATATTCTTCTTTGGCTGGGGCACGCTATTGAATGTGGTCCAGGCGGTGCTGTGGGCACTGCTTGGTGAAGCCATGGTTTTGCGACTTCGCAACCAACCATACCAGCAACGACTGATGGATGGCTCAGCATTTGTCACAGGATTGCTGCTTGGTTTGGCGTTACCGCCACTTGTTCCATGGTGGGTTGTCTGTATTGCCACCTTATTTGCCATCGTTGTCGTCAAACACTTATACGGCGGCCTGGGCAGCAATCCCTTTAACCCGGCCATGGCAGGCTATGTGCTCGTTTTGGTGGCCTTTCCCTTGTCCATGAGTCAATGGTTACCGATTCAGGATCTCATGCCCCATCATCTAGGATTACTTGACGCATTGTCTGTTATCTTGAATGGACACACATTGTCAGGCGTCGATCGTGTCGGACTGCGCTTAGGCGTGGATGGCTTTACGCTTGCCACACCGCTTGATACGGTGAAAACCGACCTCAGTGCCGGATACATGATTCGTGAAATTTTAACTAAACCGGTGTTCGCTGATGGCCTCGGTCGAGGCTGGACATGGGTCAATGTTGGGTATTTGGTTGGCGGACTCATCCTGCTGTGGCGTCGTATCATCCAATGGTATGTCCCGGCGGGCATGCTGGTCAGTCTGACGCTGATATCGCTATTTTTCTATATTTACTCACCGGACCAGTTCGCTTCCCCATTGTTTCACTTATTCAGTGGCGCCACCATGCTGGGGGCTTTCTTTATTGCCACTGACCCCGTCAGTTGCGCCAGCACGCCCTCTGGTCGAGTGATTTTTGGCATAGGCGTTGGGATTTTGACGTACCTCATACGCACATGGGGCGGCTACCCGGATGGTGTTGCCTTCGCGGTGCTACTGATGAATCTGGCCGCCCCGACACTGGATCACTATACCCGGCCACGCGCGTACGGCGAGATGAGCACTGGAGGTTAGATAATGTGGACAACCATCTATAAAAATGCACTTATCCTAGCCATTTTTGCCATCATCAGCGCAGGTGCCGTTGGCGTGATTCATCATTTGACCAAAGCGCGAATTCAAAATGAAAAGGAACAAGCCCTTTACCGGGTAATCCATCGCCTGCTCCCACCGAGCGATTACGACAACGAGCTTTATCATGACTGCACGCTCGTCACAGCGCCAGAATGGCTTGGAACACAAGCGCCCGTCCGAGCATTTCGTGCGCGCAGACAAGGGAAGCCTGTGGCATTATTACTGCAATCGGTTGCCCCGAATGGCTACAATGGGGCTATCGAATTGTTGGTGGCGATCAGCCGAGACGGCGTTGAAGGTGTTGAAGTGCTAAGCCATCAGGAAACACCGGGGCTGGGTGACCAAATTGAATCACGCAAAAGCCATTGGCTGAAACAGTTCAAAGGAAAAAGCTTGGCAACAACTCCGCTTGAGCAGTGGAAAGTGAAAAAAGATGGAGGCGTTTTCGATGCGTTGACGGGGGCGACCATCACACCACGCGCTGTTGTGCAAGCTGTGAGCAAAACACTGACTTACGGCCAGACCCATTGGTCCAAATTATTTACAACACCTGCGAACTGTCACGGAGGCACACGATGAATCAGCCGACGATGCGTTCCATTTTCCACGACGGCCTGTGGCACAACAACCCGGCGTTGGTGCAAGTGCTTGGCCTTTGCCCAACGCTTGCAGTGACAGGGACTTTTGTCAATGGTTTGGTCATGGGCATCGCCACTCTGCTCGTGCTGCTGGGCACAAACCTGACAGTGAGTGCCTTGCGACGCCAGATCCCACATGAGATCCGTATTCCGATCTACGTCATTTTGATTGCCAGCTTGGTGACCAACGTACAACTTTTGATGAATGCCTACATCTACGAGTTGTACATGATCCTCGGCATTTTCATTCCCCTGATTGTGACCAATTGCATCATTATTGGCCGCGCGGAAGCCTTTGCCTCACGACACCCAGTACCGCTCGCCATCACCGATGCCATTGCACAAGGACTTGGTTTCACCGTGGTTCTAAGCGTACTCGGCGGCATTCGCGAAGTCATCGGGCAAGGCACCCTATTTAGCGGGTTTGATCTTTTGTTTGGCCCGATGGCCGCCAACTGGACGATCCACCTTTTCAATTTTGATGAACATTTTCTTTTGGCTTTGCTACCACCAGGCGCCTTTTTTGGGCTAGGCGGTCTCATTGCGCTCAAAAACCTGATACAGAGCAGACGTCGTATCGTCGCCGAAACAGAACCTGCCGTGGAGGCTGCGAAAGCGTGAACCAAAAGCAGCGAACAATGATTTTCGAACGGCTGAAAGCCGCAAATCCCAAACCGACCACAGAGTTGAATTACAGCACACCTTTTGAATTGCTGATTGCGGTCATTTTGTCGGCGCAATCGACAGATGTTGGTGTCAACAAGTGTACGGCCAAGCTTTTTCCGGTTGCCAATACGCCAGAAAGTATTCTGAAATTAGGTGTGGACGGGTTAAAAAACTATATCAAAACGCTCGGTCTTTATAACAGCAAAGCCGAAAACATCATTAAAACTTGTCGAATTCTGGTCGAGAAATATAACGGCGAGGTGCCCCAAACCCGGGAGGCCCTTGAGGCCCTGCCGGGCGTGGGCCGCAAAACCGCCAATGTTGTGCTGAACACAGCTTTTGGGCACGAGACCATTGCCGTCGACACACACATATTTCGTGTCGCCAATCGAACCGGCCTTGCCCCTGGCAAAAATGTCAGGGAGGTCGAGGAGAAGTTGCTGAAAGTGGTGCCTAAGCCCTACCGCAAAGATGCCCATCATTGGCTTATCTTGCACGGCCGCTATACCTGTACAGCAAGAAAACCAAAATGCGGCAGTTGCCTGATTGAAGACTTATGTGAATATCCCAACAAAACGGAAATTGACGCATGATATTTGGGCAAGACAGAGCACAACTTAGGCAATTTTGGCTGCAAACATTTCAAAAAATGCAGCGAAATGCGCCGCTGTCACCATTGGAGTCACAAATTGCCGAAGTGATTGACATGCATCCCGAATATCACCAATTCCTCAGCCAACCAGAAACCGCACAGGAGCGAGAGTTTTTGCCTGAGCTCGGTGAAACCAATCCTTTTTTGCATATGGGCCTGCACCTTGGCTTGCGCGAACAGTTATCGACCAATCGGCCGGCAGGCCTCCGACCTTTATTCGATAAACTGTGCCAGCATTGTGGCGATCGACATGCTGCAGAACATATCGCCATGGACTGTCTCGCAGAATGTCTATGGAAGGCCCAGCGCGCCGGCACACCACCGCAGGACAACGACTACTTGGCATGCCTGCGGCGGCGACTGAATCAAAACGCTTAATCACGCGTTCCGGTCAATAGAAACTCGGCGATCGTTCTGACACCATGGCCGGTTCCACCTTCTGGCCAAAGGGGCGAACCGCTCGGCGCATCACAGGCGGCGAGATCAATATGCAACCACCCCTTGCCGTTATCTCGCACAAAACGTGATAAAAAACCAGCCGCATTACTGGCCCCAGCCGGCCCTCCACCCTTGACTGGTCGACTGTTCATAGTGTCGGCAAAAGTACTTGGGCAGGCATCCCGATGAAACTCTGCTAAGGGCAGCGGCCAATGCAGTTCGCCGGTCGCCTCAGCCGTTTGCAAAAATTTGTCTCGCACCGATTGGTCCAGCGCAAACACGGCATTGTAATCAGTCCCCACCGCGGTCACCGCGGCACCGGTCAAGGTCGCCGCATCGACAATGAGTGGCGCACCGCTTTGACTCGCATCAATCAATCCATCGGCAAGCACTAAGCGTCCTTCCGCATCGGTGTTCACAATCTCAACGGTTTGGCCATTTCGATAGGTCAAAATGTCGCCAAGTTTGTATGCCCGACCTGATATCAAATTTTCAGCGCAACAAAGAATGAGCCTGACACGCTTTTGCAAACCTTGAGCAATCGCCAATCCCAATGCACCGGTAACCGTCGCGGCACCGCCCATATCCATGCGCATGGTCAGCATACCTTGACTGCTCTTAATGCTGTAGCCACCACTGTCAAACGTAATACCCTTGCCAACCAGCGCCACATCGACTTGCTCAGTGTTCTTTGGATTGTAATCGAGCGTCAACAGGACAGGCGGTCGTTCGCTCCCGCGCCCCACACTCCAAAGACCGACATAGCCGGCTTCGGCCAAGGCTTCGCCTTTAATCACTTTGGCACTCACCGAAGCGCTGTATGAACGAATAAAGTTGATCGCCTCTTCTGCCAACGCTTCTGGCGTCATGTCTTCAGCGCTCATATTAATCATGCGGCGAGTCCACTGCACCGCTTGAATCCAGTCTTCTCGCTTTCGTTCTTCTGCCGAAGAAAGTGTGGGAAAGGCAATATCCGCCCCGTGGCGTGGCGTCCAAAAACCCAAGTAAAAATGCCACTGCCTCATCAATGACCACCCCTCGCCAAGCAGCGAAACTCGACGGATGCCCAGGTTTGCTAATGAGCGCGCTGCCTTCTGAATGGCGCGTTCTGCGGTTTGCGTAATGATAAATCCATCTTCACACGGCATCAGCAAAGGCATTGGCTTGTCTGATGCCACATTTTCAAGTCTTATGCATAGGGTCTCTATCATACTGATGTCTCTCCAACCAACTTGCTATCACGCAGAACAGGGCGTACGCTTCAGAACAAAGAAACGTTCATGCTAACAAAAGATGACACCGGTGTGTTCTGTTTTTGATATTCCCGAGGGCGAAGCGCGCACGTTTGACTTTCCAAATGAGTCAAACAGAACCTTTTTTATCCTGCATTGGGGCGATCGTTTCTATGCTTACCTCAATCGTTGCCCGCACACCGGCATTGCTCTGGAGCATCAGGAAAACCAGTTTCTCAGTTGGGACAAGGGCCACATTCAATGTGCCATGCACGGCGCCCTGTTTAACATTGGCAACGGCCGCTGTATTTGGGGACCTTGCCGAGGTCAATCTTTGCAATCATTGCCATTACAAATTGTAGATGATCAAATTTTTGTTGACTTAACGACATGAAATACCCAGCGCCTTTACAATCAGGTCGCCTGCTTCGCCGATATAAGCGGTTTTTCGCTGATGTCGAGCTTGATTCCGGCGAGGTCGTGACGGCCCACTGTCCAAATACGGGGGCCCTGACCGGCCTCACGTCGCCCGGACTTCGTGTGTGGCTGTCCTATCAAAACAATCCGAAACGCAAATTGCAGTGGACTTGGGAGCAAGTGGAAACCCCGGGTGGCTTTCGAGTTGGTGTTCACACACACCGAGCCAATCAGCTCATCGAAGAGGCCCTCAACGATGGACCACTGGCCAGAAAATTTCCTGGCACGTTACACAGAGAAGTCAAACTCGGCGAGAGTCGAATCGATTTTCTGATTGAAGGCGAACAAAAATGGCTTATCGAAGTCAAAAGTGTGACGCTCGGCCCACTGTATCCACCACCGGGGCTTGGCTATTTCCCGGACGCAAAAAGTGTCAGAGCCACCAAACACTTACAATCGCTCATTCAGCACCAGCAAAAAGGCCATCAGAGTGTTTTGATTTTCTGTGTCCAACATAGCGGCATCCGTATGGTGGCGCCAGCGGCACACATCGACCCTGACTATGCCCAATGGCTCACCAAAGCTCATGCCCAGGGCGTTCAACTTATCGCGCTGGGTTGCGAACTCGACGAAGCACACATCTGCGCATCCCATCAATTGCCTGTAACACTGGTTGCCGACCCCGACCACAACGCATTTGTATCAAGGTGAAATTTCATTGCCCGCACTGGTCATTTTTGGTATATCCTTGTCTTAATTTATCGAACGTATGGAGCAAGACCATGCCAGCCAAGAAAGCAACAACCACGTTGAGCATGCTTGGATTCGAGCCCTACAAGGAATCAAAGGGCGAGGAATACATGAATGAAAAGCAATTGGCACATTTTCGTGCGGTGCTCGAAAAGTGGAAGCAGCAACTGATGGAAGAGGTGGACTCCACCATCAACCACATGAAAGACGCGGTCAATTATGCGGATCCTGCCGATCGCGCCTCACAGGAGGAAGAATTCTCGCTGGAGTTGCGCACTCGGGACCGCGAACGCAAGTTATTGCGGAAAATCCACAAAGCGCTTGAAAAAATCGATTCGGGCGACTATGGCTATTGCGAAACCTGTGGTGAAGAAATCGGCATTCGTCGCCTTGAAGCGCGACCAACCGCTGAACTGTGTATCGATTGCAAAACGCTTGCTGAAATTAAAGAAAAACAATTTGGCACCTGATGACAGAACGTCGTGGATGATGAACGGGTGCATAGCGCACCCGTTTTCGTTTACGAGACGATGATGACAAGCTATATCGGCCGATTTGCCCCCTCACCGTCTGGCCCATTACATTTTGGCTCGCTTGTGGCTGCCCTTGGCAGCTATCTGGATGCCCGTGCTCATGGCGGCAAATGGCTTTTGCGCATTGAAGACATCGATCCGCCGCGGGAAGTCGTGGGGGCGCGAGACATTATCTGTCGCCAATTAGAAGCACTTGGCTTACACTGGGATGGCGAAATCACTCGCCAAAGTGAACGTGACGAATATTATCAGGCGGCGCTAGCCACACTGAAAGCCAAAAAGCTGCTATACGCATGTGATTGCACGCGCAAACAAATCAAGGCGCGTGGTCGTCACTATGACGGACACTGCCGTGAGCGAGCATTGCCATTTCGCGACGGGTTCGCCCTCCGGTTTCTCAATCGTTCGCCAAGTCGGCAAATGTTCGATCGACTTTTTGGCCATCGACAATGGCCACAATCAGCTTTGGAGTCAGACTGCATCCTGCGCCGCCGCGACGGGCTTTGGGCCTACCAACTTGCCGTCGTGGTTGACGACATTCAACAAGGGATCACACATGTTGTACGGGGGGCAGATCTGTTGTCATCAACCCCCGTGCAAATCGATTTACACCAGGCGCTGGACCATCAACCACCATGCTGGCTTCATTTGCCGCTGGCAGTATCGAAGCCCGGGCGGAAACTCTCGAAACAGAATCACGCCCCCGCCATTGATACGGCACACCCACAAAAAACCCTCGTACGCGCGCTCAAGTTTCTAGGTCAGCCCACCAACGAAGCCATGTTGACCGCATCAGTCAATGAACTGCTCGCCTATGCGGTCAGCCAATGGCGCCCGGAAAAAATCCCCAAAACACAGGAAATTTGCGAGCCGGAGCAACAATGATTATCATTGACCAACTTTTTCCTTAAGGGGATAGATAACTTTGCTGGGGCTTTTGAAAAAAATCACAGGTTGGCGCAGTCAACCCGACGGCAAACCCGCGGCAGACATTATCCCTCGACCAAAGCATCCGATTTCGCGCAAGCACATCAGTGCCAATGCGCTGAAGGTCTTGTATCGTCTGCACAACCACGGGTATCAGGCTTACCTCGTGGGCGGTGGCGTGCGTGACTTAATGCTTGGATTACGCCCAAAGGATTTCGATGTGGTCACGGATGCTCGACCAGAACAAGTCAAGGCGTTATTTCGCAACTGTCGTCTCGTCGGCCGCCGATTTCGACTAGCCCATATTACTTTTGGTCGCGAAATTATCGAAGTTGCGACTTTTCGGGCGCGTCATGCCGACAACGTCAAAACCAAGGCATCCGGAGTCGTCATTCAAGACAATGTGTATGGCACCATTGACGAAGACGCGCTGCGACGCGATTTCACTGTCAACGCCCTTTATTACAACATTGCCGACTACAGTGTCGTCGATTTTGTCGGCGGCGTGCATGATCTCAAAAAACGCCAACTCAGCGTGATTGGCGATCCGATGGTGCGGTACCGAGAAGATCCGGTGCGAATGCTGCGCGCGGTTCGGTTGGCCACTAAGCTGGGCCTCAAGATCGTCCCCGCCTCGGCAAAACCGATTCCAAAACTTGCCTATCTTTTGAGCGAGGTGCCGCCGGCTCGCTTGTGGGATGAATGCAATAAGCTTTTTCTCGCTGGCTATGCACACCCCACTTGGCATAAATTGGTGGAAACTGGCTTGGCAGACGTTCTATTCCCAATGACAGCACAAGCGCTCAAAAGTGCTGATGGAAAAGCGTTTCGAGAGTTTATTGATCGCGCTACCCTGTCGACAGATGAACGTATCGCCCAACACAAACCGGTTAACCCTGCGTTCTTGTTCGCTGTTTTACTCTGGCTTCCCGTGCTCCACAACACGCAAAAGTGGCAGGGCAAAGGATTGCATTATGCCGACGCTTTCCAAAAAGCCGCCAGCGAGGTGCTTGCCCGCCAGTGTGAAATCGTCGCCATCCCAAAACGCTTTACCAGCGTCATTCGCGACATTTGGTTATTGCAGAATCAGCTGCCAAAACGTGCCGGGAAGCGTGCAGAACGCTTAATGGCACACCCCCGATTCCGGGCGGCATACGATTTTCTCTTACTGCGTGCCGCTCCAGAAAGTGAAGAAGCCGACATCGGGCAATGGTGGACACAGTATCAGGCGGCGGATGCGACCGAGCGCCGCCGTTTAATTCGTCTGGTGTCACCAAGACAACGCAAACATCGTCGAGGCAGGAAACCACGGCATAAACGTACGGCATCATCATGAAGTATGCGACGGCATATATTGGCTTGGGTGCAAATCTCGGCGATCCGGTGCAACAATTGCACCAAGCGCTGGCGGCCATCACTCGGCTAACCGGAACCAAACTTGTCCAAGCCTCAAGCTTTTACCGGAACCCAGCCATCGGACCGGAACAACCGGATTATGTGAATGCGGTTGCTGAAATCCTCACGTCGCTCGCACCACTCGACCTTTTGGATGCGCTCCAAGCCGTTGAACGTAAGGCAGGTCGACGCCGTGAGTATGAGCAACGTTGGGGGCCCCGACCGCTGGATCTCGATATCTTGTTGTACGACAATAAAGTCATTGAACATGAACGCTTGGTGGTACCACATGTGGAAATGCGGCATCGCCCGTTTGTGATTTTTCCACTCCTGGAAATCGCACCGCACATCACTTTGCCAACGGGTGAACCCGTGGCGTCGCTTGCCAAAGCTCTGAGTCCTGAATGCCTGAGAAAAATATGAAACCACACAATCTTGACCATGCACTTATTGTTGTTGAAGGACCTATCGGGGTCGGAAAGACGACCTTGGCGAGACGACTTGCCACGACCTTAAATGCACAACTGGTGCTTGAGATGGCAGAACAAAACCCTTTTCTCGAGCGCTTCTATCAGGACAGAACCACTTTTGCCTTGCCAGCCCAGCTCCACTTTCTATTCCAACGAAAAAGGCAACTTGAACCGCTTCGTCAACCTGATCTATTTCGAACGCCGGTGGTGATGGATTATTTACTCGAGAAGGATCGGCTGTTTGCGGAAATCAATCTCAATGAAGAAGAACTCGAACTATACCAGCAGGTCTACCAGCATCTTGCCCCCAGTTGCCCAACACCAGATTTGGTCATCTATCTCCAAGCGCCGGTCGAAATCCTCATGCAACGCGTTCGAAAACGCGCACTCCCGGCAGAAAAAACGATCGGTCTCGACTATCTTAAACAAATCAGTGATGCCTACACGCGCTTTTTTCATTTTTATGACGACGCGCCACTGTTGATTGTCAACGCCTCGGGGCTGGATCTTGTCGAGAATGAAGCGCATTATCACGCTTTATTGACACGTATTGCTGAAACGCGCTCCGGTCGCAACTATTTTAACCCGCTCACGATATGAGGTGCCCATGAAAAGTGTCAGCTTGCGCACGCTTCACCACATGAAACAGGAGGGCGAAAAAAGTGTCTGTCTGACCGCTTACGATGCCACTTTTGCCCTGATTGCCGCTCAGGCAGGCGTCGATATGCTGTTGGTGGGCGACTCCCTCGGCATGGTTGTGCAAGGACATCGCTCTACCGTCCCGGTCACCATTGATGATATGTGTTACCACACAAGCGCCGTGAGCCGAGGGCTGGATCACAGTGAGCGGCGACCTTGGCTGATCAGCGATATGCCATTTATGAGTTATGCCACACCTGAACAAATGCTCAACAATGCCGCGAAACTGGCTCAGGCGGGTGCCCAAATGGTCAAAGTAGAAGGTGGTCGTTGGCTGGCTGAAGGGATTCGGAAACTTGTCGAACGCGGCATCAGTGTTTGTGGACACTTGGGACTCACGCCGCAATCTGTCGATGCGTTGGGGGGCTATCGCGTCCAAGGCCGAGACACCCACTCTGCCCGACAGATTTATGAAGATGCCCTTGAACTCGTTGATGCCGGCATCGCCATGCTCGTATTGGAATGTGTTCCAGCCAAACTGGCCGCAGACATTTCCCAAAAACTGCCAGTGCCAGTGATCGGCATAGGTGCAGGCCCTGATACCGACGCCCAAGTGCTCGTATTACACGATATGCTTGGCGTGACCCCGAACCTCAAGCCAAAATTTGTCAGAAATTTCATGGACGGCGCGGCGAGCATACAGCAAGCCATAGAAAACTATGTCAAGGCCGTGAAAAATAAAGAATTTCCAACTGAGGAGCACAGTTTCTGATGACCACCGTGGTATTGGACAGTCTCACAAAGTTGCGGACATGGGTGAAAGAGAAAAAACAAAAAGCGCAACGCATTGGCTTCGTCCCAACCATGGGCAACCTGCATGCTGGCCACTTGAATCTTATGGATTTGGCCCATCAGCATGCCGACGTCGTCATCGCGAGCATTTTCGTCAACCCAATGCAGTTTGGTGCCGGTGAGGACTATGAACGTTACCCTCGCACGCTGGCGGAAGATATCCAGAAGCTAAACCAGCACCATTTGGACGCTGTGTTTACGCCCACGGTTGACTTGATTTACCCGGACGGTGTTGCGCCACACACCCGTGTTCATGTGCCGAATTTGTCAGACATCTTATGTGGTGCTCATCGCCCTGGTCATTTTGATGGTGTTGCCACCATCGTCACCAAATTGTTCAATCTTGTCCAACCAGATGTGGCGGTTTTCGGACAAAAGGATTATCAGCAACTGGTCATCATCCGCAAAATGGTACGTGATTTGGCGCTCCCTATTGATATCATCGGCGCGCCGATTGCGCGAGAACCCGATGGCCTTGCCATGAGCTCGCGAAATCAGTATTTGACGCCTGACGAACGTCGAATAGCGCCAGTGCTACATCACACACTGAAAACTGTTGCCCAACGTGCTATAGCGCCTGATTCCGATTGGTCCATGCTGGAATCCTGGGCCGCCGAAACGCTGACAGCGAAAGGCTTTGTCGTCGATTACGTTGAAATCAGACGACAGCACGATCTGGCGCGTCCCACACCAAATGACAAAGCGCTCGTGGTGCTTGCTGCCGCCAAACTGGGGCAGACGCGACTTATCGACAATATCACTTTTCAAAAATAAAAGGCGTTTCAGCTGGATAAGCCACAGTTGTTCTTTTCCAAGACACGCTCGGCACGATAGCTGGAACGCACAAATGGCCCTGACACCACTTCGAGAAACCCCATCTCGAGGCCCCACTCGCGGTATTTGGCAAACTCCTCCGGCGTCACATACCTCTCCACTGGCAAGTGGTTGCGCGTTGGCCTGAGATATTGGCCAAAGGTCACAATATCCACATTGTGCGCACGCAAGTCTTGAAGCGTTTCCCGAATTTCTTCGTCCGTTTCTCCCAAGCCCAGCATCAATGATGTCTTGGTCAACACAGAAGGACGATGGGCTTTGGCAAACTTGAGCACGGCCAGTGTTGTCTCATAACTGGCACGCGGGTCCCGTACCGGATGCGTCAACCGCTTCACTGTTTCCACATTTTGGGCATACACATCCACGCCCGCGTCCAATACCCGGGCCACATGTTCCTCAACGCCGCTGAAGTCCGGGGTCAAAGTCTCAATGGCTGTGTCCGGATTCACTTCCTTGATGGCTCGCACACAGGCAGCATAATGGCCAGCCCCACCATCTGGCAGGTCATCCCGATCCACCGAGGTCAACACCACATATTTAAGCCCCATAAGACGAACCGCATTGGCGGCGTGCTGAGGTTCGTCTGGATCCAGCCAGCCGTTGGGATTTCCTGTATCCACCGAACAAAAACGGCAGGCCCGCGTGCATACCGCCCCCATGATCATCAGTGTTGCCGTCCCATGGTTCCAACATTCGCCAATGTTCGGGCACATCGATTCTTCACATACGGTGGCCAAACGGTTGGTGCGCACAATGTCTTTGACTTGGCGATAACCGCGGCCATCGGGGATGCGTACTTTTAACCATTCTGGCTTGCGTCCCAATTGCGGCGGCTCACCCTTTTTTGGCGCGCGAATGCCATTCTTGATGGCCGAAAAACCTTGCGGCGTCTTATATTTCTCCCCGGTCTGAACCTGAACCGGGATACGCATTGACTCAGATTGATGTTGACTCATGCCGACGCTCTCGGAAAAAACTTGGAGCAATCTTACCACTGTCGGTGACCGGACAGAAGGTTGTTTGATGATTTCGTCATTGTTTCACTATGGCATGGTTTCGCTTGACATCCGTCACTCATGTTTGCTATATGTTGCAGTGCTTCACGTTGGAAGTGTCATATTTGGACAAAATAAATCGCCATGATTCGTTTTATTGCTAACCACCATCACCATTCCACAGAATAGCCTTCCGGCATTCTGCTGGAAGGTTATTGCCGACCTTCCAGCGTGATTGCCGCCCTACATACCCCAATCAAATCACTCTGGAAGGTCTCCAGAATGGTTTGACTTGGGAGTATGAAAATGTTTGACCCTGCAAGGCTGAGAATTGCGATCCAGGCCTCTGGCCGATTAAGTGAGCCCTCTTGTCGTCTGCTACGAAAATGCGGTCTTCGTTTTTCACAAAACGGCCGTAAGTTACTGGCGCACGTTGAGAACCATCCAATCGACTGCCTATTCGTTCGGGATGACGATATTCCGGGGCTGGTCATGGATGGCATTTGCGACTTAGGGATTGTCGGAGAGAATGTCCTTGCCGAAAGCCGGCTAGAACGACTCGCCTTCAGTCAACCGTCAGACTTTGCCAATTTGCTCAGGCTGGATTTCGGCGAATGTCGCCTATCGATTGCCGTTCCCGAGGAATCCCCCTATGAAAACCTACGAAATTTGGAAGGCCTGCGCATCGCAACCACCTATCCCCGTCTATTGCAAAGTTTCGCCAAGGAAAATGGCCTTTCCATTGAGCTCTGCCAACTGAAAGGTTCTGTCGAGGTGGCACCACGACTTGGACTGGCAGACGCCATTTGCGACTTGGTGAGTTCTGGCGCGACATTGGAGTCGAACGGGCTCAAGGAAGTTGAGGTCATTATGGAAAGCCGTGCCTGCCTGATTCAAAGTCGCATACCAATGAACCATAACAAGCAACAAATGATTGATATGTTGCTCAGGCGCATCCAGGGTGTGTTAAGCGCGCGGGAACGCAAATACATTATGCTGCATAGCCCCAAACACTGCCTTTCACAAGTCATCGGCCTGCTGCCCGGTGCTGAAAATCCTACCGTCTTGCCATTGGCCGAGCGCGACGACATGGTGGCGGTCCATGCGGTCAGCAGTGAAAACTTGTTCTGGACCACCATGGAGGCACTGAAACAATTGGGCGCAAGCTCAATTCTGGTTCTGCCTATCGAAAAAATGTTGGAGTGACACATGATTATCTGGTCGCAATGCAACGATAAAGACAAGGCGGCGATTCTGTCCCGCCCACAACAAACCAGCAATCCGGAGATCACAAGACGCACGGCGCAAATTCTGGCGGATGTTGAACAAAAAGGCGATCAAGCGCTGCGCACTTGGACTCAAGAGCTGGATGGCCAAACCGTCGCTGAGTTTCGACTCACGCTCGAGCTGCGTGATGCACTGGCGGCACAACTAGACGACGCATCGAAAGCAGCATTGCAAAAGGCTTTTGATGCCATCTACCGTTTCCATTCCGCACAACGACCAGACCGTTGGTCATTGTCCACTCAGCCTGGCGTCGTCTGCGAGTGGCGTTTCGCGCCAATTGAACAGGTTGGGCTATATGTCCCTGGCGGGAGCGCAAGCTTGCCATCCACTGTCTTGATGCTGGCCATTCCCGCCATCATCGCCGGATGCAAGAGAATTGCGATGGTGACGCCGACCAATCAGTCTGCCCAGCCTATTTCGCCAGCCATTGCCTACGCCACCCAACTGTGCGGCGTTGAAGAGATATATCGCATCGGAGGGGCTCAGGCCATTGCTGCGCTTGCTTTTGGAACAGAGTCAATCCGGCGCGTCGATAAAATATTCGGCCCTGGTAACGCTTATGTGACCGAAGCCAAAAGACAGGTGGCCGCCAGGGGCATTTGCGCCATTGACATGCTCGCTGGGCCATCTGAGCTGATGATCATCGCCGACGATCAAGCCGAGGCTCAGGTGATTGCCGCTGACTTGTTGTCACAAGCGGAACATGGCCCAGATTCACAAGTGATGCTCGTCAGCACCAGTGCCGAGCTTATCAAGGCGACGCGTACGGCCATTGCCAATCAGTTGACCACACTGCCCCGGCGATCCATTGCCGAACGTGCGCTCACGCACATGCGCGTCATTTTGGTCGATTCCATAGAGCAAGCCTGTGACATCTGTCAGCGCTATGCACCGGAGCACCTGATTATCAACACAAACTCCCCACGCCAATGGCTGGATCGCATTACCAATGCTGGTTCGGTGTTTCTTGGTCCATGGTCGCCAGAAACTGCTGGCGATTATGCCAGTGGTACCAATCACTGCCTACCGACTTACGGCACAGGTCGTACGCAAAGCGCTTTGAGCGTGGAGGACTTCGGCCGGCGTTTTGCCGTCCAGGAACTGACCCAAGCGGGTTTGAAGCAACTGGCACCAGTCCTCTTACAAATCGCCAAGATCGAACAGTTGGCGGCACACGCCAATGCTGTGCAAATACGGCTGCCGGAGGGACTGTCATGAGCATCGAAAACTTGTTAAGACAGGATATTCGCAACTTCGAGCCTTATAGCTCGGCACGCTCAAGACAACCGATGCGTCGTGCCGACGTGCTTCTCAATGCCAACGAATCACCGCCGGTGATGCCAGTGACACTGTCTAGTCAGTGTTTTAACCGTTACCCAGAACCGCAACCGGCTCAACTTGTTGCGGCTTATGCCAACTATCTTGAACAAGATCCCCGTCATATTCTCGTCACACGCGGTGCTGACGAAGGCATTGCCCTGCTCATTCAAGCGTTTTGCGAACCGGGTATGGACGCGATTACCATCACACCGCCCACCTATGGAATGTATGCGATCAGCGCCAGAAGTCTCGGTGTCAAAGTGCGCGAGGTGCCCATGACACTTCCGGATTTTAGCCTTCGCACGGACGCCTTGGCGGAACTTCCATCTGAGACGAAATTGGTGTTCTTATGTTCTCCAAATAACCCATTGGGCACCGTCATCCCGCCCTCAGTCATAAGCTCGCTTGCCGAGCAACTTCGTGGACGAGCGATGCTCGTGATTGATGAAGCCTACGCTGAGTTCACTACGACAAGCGCCGTTACTCTCGTCAATACATTCGAAAACATCGTGGTATTGCGAACGCTCAGCAAAGCATTTGCATTGGCCGGACTACGGATCGGTTGTGTCATCGGACAACCACCGGTCATCAATGCCTTGCGTCGAATTATGGCCCCCTACCCGATTCCAACCCCATGTGCCGAATTGGCGGTACAGGCCCTTCAGCCAGACGGTATAGAGGCCATGCGCGACA
>RFGJ01000509.1 GCA_003696665.1 Gammaproteobacteria bacterium
ATACCATGGCAAGCGCCCGATTGGCTGTTGCCGGTGGCCTGTCCCGATGGCTATGCCTATCTGATCGAAGCGCCTTCGACGCCCACGAACGAAGATACACAAGACGCGCTACCAACCGAGGCCGCGGCGCAAGACGGCGATCTAGACTCCGCCACCCGTTTACCACTGGATGGCTTCGAACTGGTTCCGGAAGCCACCCTCAAAGACGCTTATCAGCAGCTGAAAGCGCGCCGTGGCGTCAGGATTCTGCACTACAGCAGTTGGCGTCAGCCGTTCCCACCAAACAGCCCGGTACAAAACTTCCGCCTGATTGGCGGCAAGGACTACAGTGACCAGTTTTCAATAGTGGGGCTCCCGATCGTGCCCAACACAACCCCATTGCCACACGACGTGCCTGATGCGCAGAGTACGGACACACCCGATGGGCCAACGGAGCAAGAGGTACACGAGCAGACGTCTACCGAACCGGTCGAACACCTATCCGATCATGCCGAAGCGCCAGTGGTCGCCCCGGACACGGCCGACCAAGCAGATAGCGCCCCTCAGACCATCGCCATTGACCATCTGTGGGCATTGGATGGTTGGCTGACGCTTTACCGGAAACGCTATCTGCACGCCGAGTTGCATTTGCAATTTAGAGAGCCCGCCGAGCGCGAGGTCGATATTCTTTCTGATCTGGTCTCCGGCAACGAAGATCCGTTAGCCGATACCACGCGCGGCCTCAACTGGCAATTCCAATGGCAAGATCTCGATGGCGGCGAGGCCACAGATACCACCGAAAAAGTGACCTTTCTACGCGGCTATCGCATTGAAGCAGAACGGCGTATGCGTTCAAAAGAAATTCACTACTTTGACCATCCGCTGGTTGGCGTGCTGATTCTGATCACCCCGGAAGAACAATTGACCGACGAGACCAGCGAAGCGCTCGACACGCCCACCAGTTCGAAGGAAACCCATACCAACCCAACGATCCGCTAACACGCCGAAACTTTTTGTGCTGCCACGTCGGGCGCGGCCGTAAACCTGCGCATCCAAATAGGTTGGTGCCTCATTTTAAAGTTCGATTTGAACGGTACGTCGCCCTACGAGTCAGACAGGTAATGGTCAAAATTCTGTGTCAGTCCTCTACACTGCCTAAAGGAGGACTGACACAGAATTTTGAACACTACCAAACTCAAGGATATTTTTTTTCGCACTTATTTTTATACCTAACGAGCCGCTCTGCATCCTCTCTATACTCCTCTTTTAACGTGGCGTTATGCCCCTTCGAAAAATTTGCTGCAGCGAGGACAAAAAATGGCGACATGTTTCCCTCTAGCACCCCAATGCAGTACAATTTTGCTCCAAGTTTAGAGTCGGGCACATCCCATATCCCGTACAAATACTGTGACAAATCATCTTTCAATTTGGAGATGGTCGCAACATCGTATCTTATTTCTTTCTTAGGAAGGGTCAGATATTGACTCAATAGCGATAAATAAATATTCCTCGGTAACATTTCTTCAAGCTCTTTAATAGCTTCATCAATTGTCTCCGGAATCCAGTAATTTTTTTTATCGTCGGATATTCGTGGACGTACTATCACTTGGTTTCCCTTCACGTTCACTTCTTTCTGTGGCTGTTCAGACATAATTCTGAATCTCTCCACAGCAGGTGGGAGCATTTCCTCTCTTCGCAATACCTCCCCCTCCGCTATAGACAGTCCAATAACGATGAATGCAGTAAAGGCAGGAGTTAATTTAAATATGTTAAATATCATTATTCTGCTCCGTAAGGCTTAAGACATGGCAAAGGATTACATAGCGATATTCCTGGTTTCATCCTGTATTTGTCAGCATCTTGGCCAGATGAAATAGTGGAGTTTATATAACGTATATCACCTTTAGGTGTTCGCACATAGTAATCCAACCCCCTATCCGCTACTCTCCAATCTTTCTCGCTGAACCCTTCTTGGTTTCCAAAGTTTCCCCCAGGGTGAGAATGTAAAACACCTTTGATAGGGCCGCTTGACCTAATCTCCGAGATTTCATTGCCGTCTGCATCAACAATGCTGCCGGAAAACTTATATTCGTCGCGGACGACAATCGCGTCAGTATAGTAGTATTTGTTATCACTTCCTTTGACCAAAAAAACCAAGATTTCTCTGTTTTTCTTTGCACTCTGATACAGAGCCTCATTTTCCGCATAAAACGCTTTAACAGCATCTTCACGTTTGTTCCACCCCATTCCTTTTCCTGTTTTTGTCACAAATTTGTGCCTCACTGTTTGCGGTCTTCTATTTCGAAAGCCAGATGCTCCCTTTACATCGATAGAGTTACTTTTCTGACGGGGACTATTACCTATATCTGCTTGCTGCACTCTCTGCCCCTGCCTGGCCATCTGACTTGCGTCAGTGTTGTCCGGTTTAAAAACCCCCTTCCATGCTCCGCCGGAAATGACGTCGCGGCTTCCGGAAATCACTGTTGCACCGGCACTTATCCCACGCTTGACAAATTGTCCCACTTCTACAGTGCTGCCGTCTTTTTTAACAACAGTCACTTTTCCAGTCGTCTTGTCAATATGAATCCGTTTGACATCTTTCGCTTTAATATCCTTGGCCGTTTCTTGCTTGGCGCAAGTGGTGCCAGTGTTACCGTCACAGGCCGCCTC
>RFGJ01000510.1 GCA_003696665.1 Gammaproteobacteria bacterium
AACGTCTGCTGAACATGAGGTTAGCGGGGTTCGGGTGATTGAAGATGTTGAAGCAAACCGCCTCAAGATCGAGTTTCCCGGTAAGCCTGATCCGGACATGATTGCCGAGTTGAAACGCAGAGGCTTCCGCTGGTCGCCTCGCAATAAGGCATGGCAACGGCAGTTGACGAACAACGCACGTTATGCGGCGCAAGAGATACTAAAGAGGATCAAGGAGACTGAGCATAAAGAACCTGAAAATGAATCGCGCGTGATGTTTTCGCGGGCAGGCAGCGAGGATGTGATCGAGCCTCCGGCACATGTAGTGAGGTGGATGGGTTTCAATGGCTCGCTACGGATTCGCGCTAATTTCGATGCGCTGGCAAAGCGGCATCCCGAACACTACAGCAACGCTGATGATGTGCGCAAGGATGTGGAGTTTGTGCTTCGCTCACCGGATGACTGGTATCCCTATGCTGATGGACGCATCACATTGGTGCGGGCAAGCCAGAAAACCCAAGATATTCCTGCGGTGCGAATTGACTTCAGGGTGGACAAGAGCGGCAACCTGAGAGTTGCTTCTGTCTATCGGATGAGAAAACGGTCTGTTGTCAAGAAAATGCAGCAGAAGAAAAAAGCGGTTGAAACCTTGAGCCGGGTAGGGAGCGTTGACCCCGTCGGCAATAACGGGCGCGCCGGTCTTACCGGCTCTCCGGAACGGCTCACCATTGCCGATTACCTGCGCCTGAGCGACCAAGCAAAGGGCAATGGGTCTTGGCCTCCTCACTCATCCTCCGATGAGCTTCTCAAGGCATCAACCGCCGATAACCAAAGTAAAGATCATTCTGATGTGGATGTCAACCCGCATCGTGTTCAACTGCGCAAAACCTTCGGCAAGGCCGTGGACGCGCTGGAGCGCAAGGGCAAGCTGGAGATCGTGCAGGATGAAAGCGGGTTGCCGGAGAACGTGCGCCCGACGGACGGCGGTGCGGTGCGTGGCGCATACAACCCCGCAACCGGCAAGGTGTATCTGGTG
>RFGJ01000511.1 GCA_003696665.1 Gammaproteobacteria bacterium
CCGTTTTTGTTATTTCTTCGTTTTAGACGGCTCATTCAATTTAAACAGCTGGGCCAAATTGGACGCGCCGCCGAGGATGGCCGCCGCCGCATTCAAAGAACCCTTGCTCTCGCCACCCACATAAATCACGGGCACCTTGACGATGTCCGGGTTGGCTTTGGCGACCTCCAAGAACTCTTTGAGCATCTGCAACTGCATAACGCGATCTTCACCCAAAACACGGGCCTGCGCTTTCTGACCTTCGGCAATTTGCATCAACTTAAGTTTCTCACCCTCGCCCTCTAATTTGAGCTTGTCGCGGTTATGTTTGGCCGCTTCCTTGGCGATTTCAGCCGCCACCAGCACCGCTTGTTGATCAGCTGTCGCTTTTTCACGTTCGCGCGCGATACGCTCTTTTTGAGCTTCTCGTTCACGCGCGTAGGTGGCTTTCAATTGGTTGGCGAGTTGTTCTCGCAAGGTGGCGACCATCAGCTCAGGGGGAATGGCCGGCTCTCCTAAACGCACTTCCATTAACGTGACACCCGCCTTGGCCGCTTCGACGCGCAAATGACTTTCTAAGCGTTTGGCAATACCATCGCGATTGTTCACGAAATCGAGTACTTTGGACGTCCCGCCGATGGTGCGCAACATATCGCGGATCAAAGGCGTAATGACTTTATCCTTGACCTCATTGATGCCACCGATGCCAGCGACAATACGCGGGGCGCTGGCTGGCTCGACATAAGCGAGCACGCGCACTTCGACCGGTACCGTCCAGCCTTCCACTCGGACATTAATGGCCGGTCCGGCTGCGGTATCCGGCACATCCACGCTTTCTTCGACGAAAGACTGGTGAATCTTGCCATCTTCGCCCACTTCCAGTTTAACGTCCCGCTTTGTATAACCGCCCTTGTATGTCCACACTTGCGCTCTGGTCGGCACAATGGTCGGTTTGTATGCAATCGGGTTAATGTAATGAATTCCCGTCGTCAACACGGTGTCCCAAACTCCAGGACAGCCCTTGGGAACCAACGGCACGACAAACGGACTGTCATCGCTGGCTTTTACCTTGGATGTGTCCGGACAATCATCGCGTTCCTTCACTGCTGAACGAATGACAGCCACCTGTCCAGCTTCGACCACCAACGCTGGCTTGAGTTGATACTTGAACAAATAATGATTGAAACGGTAGCGGCCCGGTGGCAAAACTGTAAGCTGTGGTCCCTTCTGGCCGCGTCCTTCGGTCAGGAAATAGGTCGCATCCAACATTTCCATTTTCTTGTCTTCTGGCCAGGCATCCGCGAACACCTGACCTGGGCGTAACATGGCGCCATCACGCGCGTGCAACAATAAGACATTATTGGGTGGCACTTCGACCACCGGCTTCATTTCAATGTCATAAATCACTCGCCCAAAAGGAATAAAGTGATACCCAGGGCCAAGGATCTCGGCCTGAGGGCCTTTTTGTCCCGCCAAACCGATGATACGCCCCTCAGGTAAATCGCTCGCAAAATAAATTCGTTTCAGGTGGCCAACCTCATCTTCGCCTACCCAAACGGAAGACATGGTCACCAGCACAACACTCGCGCCCACAAACGCCAGTGCACTCACCATGATGCGCCGAATGCCCGCCAAATTTTTCAGGGCAAACAACCCAAACAGCACCAAAACCACGAATAAAATAAGAAAAATCATTGACGCCTCCTCCCGAAGAATATTGTCCCATCACCCGCTACTGACCAATCCGACACGCAGCAGTTACATCCAAGTCGCTATCATATACGTCAGTTTCAATAGACATAAGGCCAAGCAGACTGTGGGACACAACATCATGTGTCAGCCGTCGTTTTATCGATTGGGCAAGACATTGACGCGATACACCATGAATCCGTTGGAACGACTCGGATAACCACCAAATCATTGGCACCCGTTTTTGTTCGTCAGGCGCCATAAAATAGGGTAATCCATGTAAATACACACCATTCTCACCAAGTGACTCCCCATGATCGGAGACATAAAACACCATGCTCGGTCGATTGGGATAATTTTGTTCAACCCACTCGATCACTTTATTGATAAAAAAATCGGTATAAAGAATTGTGTTGTCGTATGCATTCACGACCGCCTGTTGCGAGCACTTCTCCAGTTGATTGGTGCGACATTCAGGCTGAAACTTCGCAAAGTTGGGCGGGTAGCGCCGATAGTAGGAAGGACCGTGACTGCCAATGGTATGCAAAACAATCAATGTTGGGGCATTGGCCTGATTGATCCAGTCAGACAAACCATTCAATAACACTTCATCATAACAACTTGTGGCAGAGCATTTGTCCCGGGTGCCAAATTCCTTGTAATTCTGAAATGCAACCCGATCACAAATATGTTTACAACCAGTGGAATTATCCCGCCACAAAACGCGGTAACCGGCTCGCTTGGCGACGTCCAACACATTTTCTTGATATCGCGCGGTCTCAACGTCAAACTGGTCACGCGTCAGAAAACCGAACATACATGGCAAAGAATGCGCTGTATCAGTACCACACGACCAGACATCGTCAAAATTGATGAGGCTGTTCTGTCGCATTGTCAATTCTGGGTTGGTCTGGCGCGCATAGCCATTCAGCGAGAAATGATCACGCCGGGCAGTTTCGCCGGCGATAAAGACAATCAGTGGCGGTTGTTCATCCGACCAGCGTTTGTCCAGCGCGACATTTTTAGCCACCTGCTTAAACACTGGGGGATGCCTGAACTTCTCTTGCCAGTAGCGCGCGGTGTAATACACCACATTGGTTGGCGTGGCCATAAAGCGAATTTCTTTATGATTGCGAAATAGCGAAGAGATGCCATCGAATTGGACCATGATCGCAAGCACCATTGCCACGAGCCCCCAAGCCGTCCCGAACACGCTGCTCAGCCAAGGCCTTTTTCCCCAAGACAGGTCAAGGCGCCAAATCCCCCAAACCGGCAACACGAAGGTCACAAGCGCCCACCACAGCATATTGAGGTTGAGCAAATCCAAGGCTTCACGCTGATCCGTCTCGAACACGTTCCGAATCATGGCTTGATCGATGACAACATGGTAATGGGCCATGAAATAGGCCACCGACGCAGCCAGCAAGGTGAGTAATGAGCTCCAGACCTTAAACAAGCCTGGCCATGAACCAAGCGCCAACAGCAAGCGAAAAGTGCCCCACAATATCACCGCGAACGCGAAAACGCTGCCCCAGGCCACTCCTCGTGCCAGGCCAATCTGGTAAAGATGTTGCCACAAGGTCGTGTTAAAGACTGTCAACCAGTAAAGCGCAATAACATGCGCTAAATTGATTGGGTTACGTAACCACTGGTGCAGCTTTTGTGCGATCTCTGTCGTTGACATAGCCATATTCCAGAATGAATAGGGCGGCCTAAGCCGCCCAATCGTAATGTCTCGCTTACTTTTTGCGTTTCGGTGGCAAGTCAGTACAAGTGCCTTCAAAAAACTCGGCACAAAGTCCGACCGATTCAGAGAGGGTCGGGTGAGGATGGATGGTCAATGCAAGGTCTTCGGCATCACAGCCCATCTCCACCGCCAAGGCAATTTCAGAAATCATCTCGCCAGCATTGATGCCAACGATGGCGCCGCCAAGCACACGATGTGTTTTGGCATCAAAAATCAGCTTGGTGAAGCCTTCTGTGCGTGAGACGCCAATGGCACGTCCGCTGGCAGTCCATGGGAACTTGGCTGTCTCAATGGCAATGCCTTTCTCTTTGGCTTCTTTTTCGGTGATGCCAACCCATGCCACCTCCGGATCCGTATAAGCAACCGACGGAATCACGAGAGGTTCAAAGAAGTGCTTCTTACCGGCAATCACTTCTGCGGCGACATGGGCTTCGTGTGTCGCTTTGTGCGCCAGCATTGGCTGACCAACAATATCACCAATGGCAAAAATATGCGGCACATTGGTTCGCATTTGTTTGTCTACCGGAATGAAGCCACGCTCGTCAACCTGCACACCCGCCTTGTCGGCATCAATCAGATCGCCATTCGGACGGCGCCCAACTGCAGACAAAATCTTGTCATAGCGCTGCGGTTCACTGGGAGCATTTTTGCCTTCGAAAGTCACCCAAAGGCCATCTTTCTTGGCTTCCACCTTGGTGACCTGAGTCGAGAGCATAATCGCTTCATATTTCTTGCTGATGTACTTGTGCAGCACATTGACCACGTCTTTGTCGGCTGCCGGGATTAACTGATCTGCCATTTCGACAACCGAGATCTGGCTGCCAAGCGCGTTATACACAGTCGCCATTTCCAGTCCAATAATGCCCCCGCCAAGACACAGCATTCTCTGTGGTACATCCTTGAGCTCCAACGCAGTGGTCGAATTGAGGACACGCTCATCTTTCGGCAGGAACGGCAATTCCACTATCCGAGAGCCGGCCGCAATAATGGCATAGTCAAAACGAATGGTCGTCTTGCTGCCATCTTCGGCTTCGACCACTAAAGTGTGGTCATCGGCAAAACGACCATAGCCCTGGACAACTTGCACTTTGCGCATCTTGGCCATCGCCGACAAGCCGCCGGTTAACTGCTTGATAACGCCTTCCTTATAGGCCCGGATCTTGTCAATATCGATCTTGGGCACACCAAAATTGACGCCATGTGCGCCCATCTCGGCCGCTTCGTCAATCACCTTGGCAACATGCAACAGCGCTTTTGACGGGATACAACCGACATTCAAACATACACCACCCAAGGTCGCATAGCGCTCAACAAGCACCGTATTGAGGCCCAAATCTGCCGCACGAAATGCCGCAGAATAACCTCCAGGCCCAGCGCCCAACACCACAACCTGTGTCTTAATTTCGCTCATTTTCTAACCCCTTTTCTTAACAAATTTTGCACGTTTCCAAGGGCGTGCCCAAAATTTTCCTGCATTTTACAGCAGAATGCGACGAATATCTGCCAGCACGCTCGACAAATGTGTGATAAAACGAGCCGCCACAGCACCATCAATGACTCGATGATCATAGGATAGCGACAAAGGCAGCATCAATCTTGGTTCAAAAGTCTCGCCATTCCATATCGGTTTCATCTGGCTTTTGGATACCCCTAAGATTGCCACATCAGGCCAGTTGACAATTGGCGTAAAGGCCGTACCACCGATGCCGCCCAGTGAAGATATGCTAAAACAGCTGCCCTGCATGTCTGCAGGTGACAACTTGCCTTCCCGGGCTTTTGCGCTGACATCGGCCAGCTCCCGCGCCAAGTCATACACCGACTTTTGATCGACATTGCGAATCACGGGCACCACGAGACCATTCGGAGTATCCACGGCCACCCCGAGATGGAAATATTTTTTAAGGATCAAGTGTTCACCGTCGTCTGCCAATGAAGCATTGAAGGTCGGAAAGGCTTTCAACGAACAAACCACTGCCTTCATAATAAATGCCAATGGCGTCAAGCGAATCCCTTCCTTGGCCGCTTCGGCTTTCATCGACTGGCGAAATGCTTCCAATTCCGTAATGTCAGCCTCATCATGCTGCGTGACATGAGGAATGGTGATCCAATTTCGGTGTAAGTTAACACTTGAAACTTTCTGAATGCGGGACAATGGCACCTGCTCGATTTCGCCAAATTTGGAATGATCCACTTTTGGCATCTCAGGCATCGCAAAACCACCTGTGGTGGCTGTGGCTTTGGGCCGTGCCAACTCTTCTTTGACAAAACGTTGTACATCTTCTTTAACAATCCGCCCCTTGGGTCCAGTTCCCTGTACACGCGTCAAATCAACCCCAAGCTCTCTCGCAAAACGGCGAACAGCAGGTGAAGCGTGCACCACTCCCTTCCTTGTGGGCTGATGCAATGCAGGGCGCTCCGGAACAGGTGGTTTCGGCACTCGGGGAGATACAGGGGAGCTCGGCGTTTGCTCGACCACGGTGGGGGCTGCCTCTGCCGGTGTGTCGGTGGTTTCAATTTCACCGATGACATCGCCGCTGTTGACCTTATCTCCCACCTGAACCGACAACTTGACAATTTTGCCCGCCAACGGTGACGGCATTTCCATCGTCGCCTTCTCAGACTCCAAGGTGAGAATGGGATCATCTGCCGCCACAACATCCCCTTCCTTGACCAGCACCTCGATCACTGCCACGTCCTGCACATCGCCAATATCGGGCACACACAACGGTTGCCGGGCCGTAGCGCCCCGTTCAAGCGCTGGTGCTTCCGAGTTTGGTTCCGTCGGCAACGCATTTGAATGTGTCGTGGTATTTTCTGCGCTCGCTTCAGGCGCAGGTGTGGCCACATCCGAAGCCTCTGAATCATCGATTTCCAATCGCAAAATCGGCACGCCTTGCGACACCTTGCTTCCCACATCGACGAGTATTTCTTTAACAATGCCAGCCTGCGGAGAAGGTACCTCCATGGTCGCTTTATCCGACTCCAACACCAGTACCGGCGTGTCAACATCAATGTGGTCGCCTACTTTCACCGGAATTTCAATGACATCGACCTCTCCGACATCACCAATATCCGGTAACGGGATTTCTTTGACAGCCATGAATCATCTCCCCCTATTAAACAGTGGCCGGATTAGGTTTGTCCGGATCAATGCCGTACTTCTTAATGGCGGCACTCACTGTCTTGCGCTCAATATCGCCTTGCTGCGCCAAGGCCGAGAGGGCGGCCACCGTAATATAGTACCGATCAACTTCAAAGAAACGGCGCAAATTCGCTCTCGAATCGCTTCGACCAAAGCCGTCTGTGCCAAGTGTAATGTAGGTGCCTGGCACCCAAGGACGAATCTGGTCAGCAAAAATCTTCATGTAATCGGTCGATGCCACCACTGGGCCACCCCAGCGCTTCAAACATTTCTGCACATAGGCCTCACGCGGCCGGGATTCTGGGTGCAACATGTTCCAGCGATCTGTTTCCAAGCCTTCGCGCCGCAATTCTGTAAATGAGGTGACGCTCCATACGTTTGAAATAATGCCCCAGTCTTGCGCCAACAACTCAGCCGCGGCCAAACATTCGCGCAAGATGGTGCCGCTGCCAAGCAACTGAACCATCTCACCTTTTTTGGGTTTCCGCTTTTGCGTCCAACCCTGTTTGAGCAGGTACATCCCTTTAATAATCCCTTCTTCAGCCCCCTCGGGCATTTCCGGATGGGGGTAGTTTTCATTCATCGTCGTGATGTAATAAAACACGTTTTCCTGCTCTTTCACCATGCGTCGCAATCCCTCGCGTATGATCACGGCGAGCTCATAGCCATAAGTTGGGTCATAGGACACACAGTTCGGAATGGTTGATGACAGTACATGGCTATGACCGTCCTGATGTTGCAGACCCTCCCCGTTAAGGGTGGTTCTCCCGGCCGTTGCCCCGATCAGAAAACCGCGCGCCTGAATATCGCCAGCAGCCCAGGCCAAATCACCAACGCGCTGGAAACCAAACATGGAGTAAAACACATAGAAGGGAATCATCGGCAAGTTATTGTTTGAATAGCTTGTCGCCGCCGCTATCCAAGATGACATGGCGCCAGCTTCATTGATGCCCTCTTCAAGTATTTGTCCCTTCTTATCTTCTCGGTAATACATCAATTGATCAGCGTCCACCGGCCGGTAAAGCTGGCCAACCGAGGAATAAATGCCATACTGCCGGAACATGCCCTCCATGCCAAAAGTGCGTGCCTCATCCGGAACGATGGGCACAACGTTGGCCCCGATATTCTTATCCTTCATGAGGGTGTTGATAATTCGAACCAGCGCCATCGTGGTGGACATTTCTCGGTCACCCGAACCTTTATAGAGCGCCTCGAAGGCATCACTCGGTGGCACACCCAACGAAATGCTGCGCCGACGGCGACTCGGCAGATAACCACCGAGCGCGGCGCGGCGCTCGCGCAAATATTCGAGTTCTGGACTATTTTCTGCGGGCTTGTAATAAGGCACTTCAGCTAGCTGACTATCGGGAATTGGCACATCGAAACGATCACGGAAGTAACGGATCGCCTCCATGTCGAGCTTCTTCACTTGGTGGGCAATATTTTTCCCCTCGCCGCTCGGGCCCATACCATAGCCCTTCACGGTTTTGGCCAAAATTACAGTCGGCTGTCCCTTGTGATGAACGGCCGCATGGTAAGCGTTATACACCTTGTGCGGATCATGCCCCCCACGGTTCAAGCGCCAAATGTCTTCATCTGACATATTGGCAACCATTTCTTTAAGTTCAGGATACTTACCAAAGAAATGCTCGCGCGTGTATGCCCCACCTTTCGCTTTACAGTTCTGATATTCGCCATCGACCGTTTCTTCCATGACTTTGAGCAGTAGCCCTTTGGTGTCCCTTGCAATCAGCGGGTCCCAGTATCGCCCCCAGATCACCTTGATGACATTCCAGCCAGCACCGCGGAAATCTGCTTCCAATTCCTGAATAATTTTTCCGTTACCGCGTACGGGGCCGTCAAGCCGCTGAAGATTACAATTGATGACAAAGGTCAAATTATCCAGTTGCTCACGGCCGGCGAGTGAAATGGCGCCGAGAGATTCCGGCTCATCCATTTCGCCATCACCCATAAATGCCCAAACACGGCGATTAGTTGTGTCAGCCAATCCACGGTTATGCAAATATTTCAGAAAACGTGCCTGATAAATCGCTTGGATCGGCCCCAAACCCATCGATACCGTTGGAAATTGCCAGAAATCTGGCATCAACCAAGGATGCGGGTATGAACTTAACCCCTTGCCGTCCACTTCTTGACGGAAATTATCTAATTGTTCCGCGGTCAACCGTCCTTCGAGAAAGGCGCGTGCATAAATTCCAGGGGCGGAATGCCCCTGAATATAGACAAGATCGCCACCATGTTTTTCGTTAGCGGCATGGAAGAAGTGATTAAACCCGACGTCGTACAAAGTGGCTGCCGAAGCAAAGCTCGAAATATGTCCACCAAGCTCAAGATTCTTTTTACTGGCTCTAACCACCATCGCCATGGCGTTCCAACGGATAATCGAGCGCAATCGGCGCTCCATGGCCTGATCACCTGGCATCGCCACCTCTTGGGACGGAGTGATGGTGTTCAAATAGGCCGTGGTCATTTTATACGGCAAATACGCGCCGGAACGCCGCGCCTTATCGATAAGTTTTTCAAGTAAAAAATGAGCGCGTTCAGGCCCCTCTCGTTCAAGCACTGCCTCCATGGCATCCAGCCATTCGCTGGTTTCAATCGGGTCAATATCAGTTTGCTGATCAATGCTCATGCGGTTCCCCCTGTTCACCACAGGCCAATGCCTACAGAAAGTGTAGTGCCGAATTCGAATTTGTCAGATCTGGCAATCGTGACAGCTCGGCCCGTTGACAAAATTGGGCACAGGATAACAGGTGGACTGGCGACAACAGGTCTGACCAGGCTATTTTGCTTTATTTTTATATAGCATCTAGAAAATGGACACAAACGCCAGAATCACAAGCAAGGCTAACAGTGCGCGACGGTTGAGGGCAGAACGCTGTATCTGCTGTTCAGGCGCAGTCAGTTCGTCCCACAGCGGTTCAAGCGCCGCGATACTTCCACGTTCGACCAATTCTTCAGCCTCACCATCACGAGGCAACGCCAATCCTTTTGCCATCAAAAAATGCATGCAAGTATGGAAATTTCCTACTAAGGCATAACTGATGACGACGACTCGCGCTGGCACCCACAAAACCCACGGAATCACGACTTCCGACACCTGAGTCCAAACCGCCTGACTTTGACGTGTTAACAACAAACGTACAGAAACAAGCCCCAAAATACCAAATACCCCATAAAAGAAGACACAGCTGACCAAACGAAGCACTTGTGCCGTATCCATGTCCTCGTCAAAGCCAATCGGCCCCAGTGCCACCGTCAATACCAACACATGAAGAAGCAGCAGCGCCAATAAATGGTTTCCAGAAATTATTTTGACCAATGCGGCCACCACGACCGCCGTACCCAAAATTGTCAGGCTCCAGCCAGCAACGCCTCGCCCCCATGATTTTTGCGCTAACCCTTGCCAGCAATAGTCAACCCAGCGTTCCCACAACTCAACCACCTGTTCGGCCAATTGAGGATATGCCTGTTGCCACCAATAAATGGCGAGCGTGGCAAAAACCAATGCGACAAAAGTCATTGTTCACCCCTTACCTCTATTATCTGTTGCTTATTGGAACACGACAGCGCAACGCAAACAAGATGCGGACGAGAATTGGGACATGGCGGTTACTTTCGGCAAATCTGCCTGAGGTAATATGGCCAATCGAAAAAAGGCCCTGGATCCGTCTTCCGGCCCGGTGCAATGTCGCTGTGGCCTACGATACGTTCCGGCACGACCATCTCGTATCGACGCATTATGGCCTTGGTCAACGCCACCAGTGCGTCGTACTGCACCGACTCAAAAGGTGCGTCATCGGTGCCCTCAAGCTCGATACCAACCGATCGGCTGTTACAGTCTGGATGACCAAGGTAGGTCGATTCCCCAGCATGCCACGCCCGATCTAACGTGCTGACAAATTGGACGACCTCGCCATTTCGACGAATAAAAAAATGAGACGATACACGCAAGTCCTTTATTTCTACAAAATATGGATGCGCACTCTCATTCAGAGTGCCGAGAAAAAATTGCTCAACAAAGGGGGTGAGATAATGCCGTGGTGGCAAGCTAATGCAATGAATGACCACCATATCAACAAGACCTGTCATGCGCACATTAAAATGCGGGGAGGGCACATGTCTCGCCCCTTGGCACCAACCATCTTCTTTTATGGTGAAACCAACCTGCCTTTCCAAGTCACGTTGACCAAGTCTATGTGTATTCTTCACTTTTTGACTTAAGTGCCCGGAGGTTAGCAATGACTGACTCTAACGCACGGTCAAATAAGGCGCCATCTTCCAGCGGACGCATTTCGCCTCTGCGCATGGCAATGGCAAGCCCGGCTCTGGTGTAATCAGCGACCTTGGTTCCGGTTCGACTGACGAAAACATAGCGATCCACAGTTGGGATAATGGCAGCAAGTTTGCACCGTGTTTTGTTGCCGTCTCGGGTCATTTCAAACCATGTTCCGGACCGCAACAAATCGACCTCCATGAGATATTTATCGTCCTCTGGCAGGCTCGCAACCTCACCCGTCATACCCTCAATGTCCGACAGTTCAATTTCTTCAACGACAGCGTCACCTGAAGGCAAATCATCCTCTGAGGTCGATTCGCTCAACGTTGTCGCCACAGTTTCCGGTGCGTGTTCAAGGTCGTGGTCGAGAATTTCTTCAACGCTTTCCATTCTCTTCAAATCTTGTCCAAGCCCGGCCTCTCTGTCAGTTTCAACATTCCTGTGATCTGCCTCCTGGTCTGCCAACCTTTCCCCACCTTCACTCTTCGGCGCACTTGTTTGCGACTTAACTGGCGCAAGGTCTTCGCCTTTAAGCACCCTTAAGTGCAATTTTTCGAGCTGATGCAATAGTTCTTCTGACTCAAGCTGGCCAAAAGAGGCAGCCTCTAGACCGGAGCGTATTTTTTGAATGAGGTGCGGCAGTCGAGCGGTGAGCGTTTTTCGCCCTTCTAAACTTTGTGGCGGTGTGAGCGACATCAACAGATCCTGGACAACGGCGACGGCCTGTGACCAATGCGCACTGTCCGGCCCTTCCTTCAGATACGCCAAGAAAAGCACATTTTTCCAACCATTGAACAGCAACCGACGAACAGCCTCGGGCAATTCCCGACCGGCGATGCACTCATGGAGTGTCCGCATGACTTCACGCTTGGCCAACTCTGCTTTAGCCCGGCCTTCCTCGGCTTGTTTTGTCCGTTCTTCAATTCGTTTCGCTCGGCGCTCGAGCTCATCCATGAAAGCCCGAAATTCCTCTAGTAACTCTTCGAAGATAGACGTATCGTCATCGAACTCTTCAAGAATCCGATTGACAATAGCCTCCATTTTTGGTTTCAGTCCGCCGTTTTGGCCAGCTCGGGCAGGATCCCAGCCAAGCCCCGCTTGTGCCATTTCATTCAGTAATTTCCGCGCGGGGTGGTTGGATTTTGAGAAAAACGTCTTGTCGATAATGGCGACCTTAAGCATCGGGATCTGGAGGCGACCGATGATGGCTTTCATCTCATCGGGCAGGTTCTTATCGCCAAGAATAAATTCAAACAGCATGGCGATGACGTCAATGACATCTTCATTGACCTGACCGAGTGCGACTGGTTGACCACCCGAAACTGTCGGAAGCACTTGACCGATTTGCTGCCTTAGTGCCTGTGGTGACGTAATGACTGGCGCCTGTGCTTGTACCGAACCTAGTGCGCTAACCAGCGTATCGGCGTCAATCGCAACG
This sequence comes from Gammaproteobacteria bacterium, assembly GCA_003696665.1. NCBI lineage: Bacteria > Pseudomonadati > Pseudomonadota > Gammaproteobacteria > Gammaproteobacteria bacterium. The sequence goes on from RFGJ01000511.1 coordinate 12,296, forward strand.
TTTTGCGATGTCTGTGAATTACCCACCGGACTATTCTCGGATGACATCCCAGCCGAGCGACGAGCCACCGTCAATAGTTCGTGCAATGCCTCAAGGATCTCGCTGCTTTCGTGCCCCTCACCACCGGCATCGTTCGTAACGTGCCGGGCTCTATCGGATGAGCCTTTAGACGACCTATGTGATTGGCGACGTTGTGGTGCGGCCATCGCCAAGTCCGGCAAGATTCCATGTTGGGCAAGATATTCGTTGAGTTCGGCGTACAAATCACCAAGCGTGACCATCACCATACGTTCGAAAAGTTTATAGACCACTAATTTCGCACGGATCTCAAGCTCAAGACAGCTCGCCGCTTGTCGAAACGCATTGGCGATGGCCACTGGATCGACAGGATTATTCTCTTGCGTGACTGGGATATGAGTGACAACCGCATCCATACGACGCGTCAACGCTTCTAACTGTTCTTTACAATCAGCGCGCACTTTTTTGACCATGTTTTCCACGGCCAAATCTTCTTCAAGCTGTTCCTCCTGAACCAGCTGTAACTGGTCGACCCTGATTCTTTCAAGGTTGTTGTCTTGAGTGGCTTCCGTGTCGGAATGCGTCGTCAATTCGTCAAACTTTTCCTCAAGCCGTCGGCGAAATGCACTTTCGACTGCCTTTCGTTTAATACGAAGGGCGCGCATAGAGTCAAAGTATTGGGTTTGATCTTTGTCGTTACCGGCACGTTCCGCCAAATCAAACAGGTGGTCATCTGCGCCACTAAGCATACGTGCCAGACTATCCATCAAATAGGCGACGGCCTTATCTCTTACTTGTATTAACAACTTGGGTAGACTCCTAGACCTAGTCGAAACAAACTGCGTATCCTTATCCGTAATAAACGATTGACGCTTCATGATATCACCGCTTGTGATCGCCTGGCCAGATGAAGAACCTTCACTTTCTCAAAATTGTAAAGATAAAACAGTGACCGTGTTAACAGTTACCGGGGCATGGTGGCGCTTCCAAACTTGAATAAAGCCCAGTATGATTGCGCCATACTGTTCATGTGAAGACTTCGACTATGCACCCCAAATTGACTGCCAAATTGCGTCGCTATGACTGGCCAAAAATTATTTCTGAAAACGTCCATATTGCCCTGCAAGAGGATCTTGGTCCAGATACTATTGATGTGACCGCGCAACTCATTGATGAGCATGCTGAATTTACGGCCGATCTTTGGGTGCGCGAATATTGTCGCCTGGCAGGTCAAGACTGGTTTACTGAAAGTTTTCGACAAGTGAGCGAGGCTGTCTGCGTCGAATGGTATTATCAAGACGGAGATGACATACCGGCCAATTCCCATGTTGCTACCGTCACAGGTCCAGCTCGCGCGATTCTCACGGCTGAACGAACGGCAATCAATTTTCTACAAACCCTTTCCGGCACGGCGACCCGGACGGCCAATTGGCAGAAAAAAATCGCACAACAGCATACGGTACTCCTCGATACTCGAAAAACTATCCCAGGCTTGCGATTTGCACAGAAATACGCGGTATTTTGCGGTGGCGGACAAAATCACCGAATTGGGCTTTTCGATCAATTTCTGATCAAGGAAAACCACATCGCCGCCGCCGGAAGCATTGTCAAAGCCATAGACAAAGCCAGAAAACTCGCACCCACACTTAAAGTCGAGGTCGAAGTGGAGAATTGGGAGGAGTTTCAGGCAGCGGTGGAAGGAAAAGCAGACATTATCATGCTCGATAATTTTACACTTGACGACATCAGGCGCGCTATCCACTGGCTTTCAGAGCAGGACATCACGCCCCGTCCAATGCTCGAAGCGTCCGGGAACATCAGCGAAGACAATCTTGCCGATTATGCAGCAACAGGTGTGGATTACATATCGAGCGGAGCATTAACCAAGTCAGTCTCTGCCATTGACTTTTCGTTGCGTTATCGCACGTAAGACCGTCATTGCGTTCACGAAAACGCGAGGAAAGGCAGCACCAATTCACCAACAGAAATA
>RFGJ01000512.1 GCA_003696665.1 Gammaproteobacteria bacterium
CACGAGAAACGACAACGTTCTGAACACGTTGCTTCCCGCTCCTCACCTTAACCTTTTACTGCACCTGCCGCTAAACCCTGGACTACGAAACGCTGTCCCAGGTAATAAAGAAGCATCACCGGGATAGCGGCGGACACGGAAGCGGCCATGATCTGTCCCCAGCGGAATACATCACCTGTGATAAGGTAACTGATGGCCACCGGGACGGTCTGTTTGCTGGGAGAAGTGATGAATATCAAGGCCAACAACAACTCATTCCAGGCGCTTGTAAACGTGAGGATACCAACAGCGACGAGCCCCGGAGCAGCTAAGGGGAGAACGATTCGGAACAAAGCCTGTAAGCGTGTCGCTCCATCTACCATAGCCTGCTCTTCAAGATCTGCTGGAATACTTCGAAAATATCCCATGAGCAACCAGGTGCTGAGAGGTGCTGAAAACGTCAAATAGACAAAAATAAGACCCTGCAACGTGTTGCCTAAATGGATACGAGCAATGATGACGGAGAGCGGAATGAAAAGCAATGCGCTGGGTGTCAGATAGGTGAACAGGATTAAACGTCCGATCCAGTCACGACCCTTGTAGCGAAGTCGAACTAAGCTATAAGCCGCCAAGCAGCTGATCAAGACAGAGATGAGGGTTGCGGTTCCAGCCACTGTAATGCTATTACGGATATTCACCAAAAAATCCATTTTCGTGAACAGCTCTACATAGTTTCGTATGGTTGGATTTGTTGGCAATAATGATGGATCCCGGTAAATATCCTTCGGGATTTTCAAAGAAATCGAAAACATGTAATAGATTGGGAAGACTATGATCAAAGCAAGAAGGACCAGAAGTGAATAGTAAATGACTTTCTGCCCAAGGCTGAGTCTGTAAAGCATGAATGCCTCCTAATCCTGTTCTTGAAGCATCTTAGCAACAATCATGGCTAGCAAGGCAAAAATCGGTATTAACGATACTGCCACGGCTGCCGCTTCGCCAATGCGGAGGCTTTGTAGCCCGAAGTAAGCCAATACAGGGAAGGTCATAGTCGCGTTCGACGGCCCACCCTGAGTCATTAACCACACCGCCTCAAAGCTATTCGTTGTCCAAATGGTTGAGAGCAGAACAACAACTAGAATGACGTGACGAATGCCGGGCAATGTTACATGGCGGAAACGGCGCCAGGCGTCAGCGCCATCGATAGCCGCGGCTTCGTACAGCTCGTTAGGAACTGTTTGGAGACCGGCTAGGAACGTAATCACCCAGAAGGGGAAGCCGCGCCAAAAACTTGCCAGAATGACACTGGGCATGGCAAGAGCCTTGGTGCTCAAGAAGTCCACATGTGTCTGGACTAGTCCGAGACTGATCAAGATATGGTTGAGCGCCCCCGCTTGCGGGTGAAAAAGCAGCTTCCAAGTAATGAAGGCGACGAAACCTGGCATCGCCCAAGGAAGCAAGATCAAACCGCGCCAGAACTGCCGTGCACGTATCTGCTGATTCAACAACAAGGCAATCCCCAGGCCAAAGACCAGTTTCAGTGTCTGCACCGAACCGACAAGAACGATCGTGTTACGAACGGTCGCCTGAAAGTCTGGCTGACGAATGAGATATGCATAATTGCCCAGGCCGACAAATTTGCCCGGTTGGCCGATCATCCGGTCGGTGAAGCTAATCCAGATTGCAAAGAAGAAGGGGTAGACAACGAGGATCAAGAGGCAAATGACAACCGGGGCAACCAGCGCATACCCTAAAATGGTGGTGCGCTGCTCATTTGTTAGACCAGAGCGTCTGGGCTTGACGGTGACTTTGGGCAATTCCGGCGCGACGTGCTGTGCCATCTCTTTGTTTTACTCCAGCTTAGTCGTGACGTTGAAACGAGATATTCACATTGTTCCCGGGACCACGTTACCGTGATCCCGGGAACAATTTAGGCACGCTTTCTATTTATACTTGTCGTATATTTCTTGACACGCCGCCTGTGTCTCAGCGATAGACTCGTCTATGCTTATTCCATCCACCACAATTCGCTGAATCATGCGAGGTGTGAGGAAGTTGGTGTCGTATTCTGCCATTGCCGCATTGTCCACATCAGGGAAGGAACCGAACGTACCGTTCACCGCCAAATCCAACAATCCTTTGTGAACTTCGCTCTCGCTGAAAATCGGTGCGTCGACATATGCTTGGGCAGCTGGACCATAGATGGCGTTGAAGTAATACTCGTTCATGAACTCGGGATCAGCCAGAAACTTGAACAGATCTTTCGCTAACTCCGTCTTGGTCTCGTTCGTGCTCGCAGGAATCACGCGTAGATTTGCATTGACGGGAGAGACGCGCATAACCGGGCCGGCAGGCAGTCCAGAGTACTTCGTGGCGGCAGCAAGTTCCGGATCCTCGCGACGCATGTACAGATACACTGAACCTGGATTGGCAATGAAGATGACTGTCCCTGACTGGTAGGCCACATTATCGCCTGCACCGTCATAGGTGGTTACACCAGGTGGAAACAGGCCATCGTTCCAAGCTTGCACAATCCACTCCAGAAAGGCCCGCGTCTCTGGGCTATCAATGGTGCAGGTCTGACCAGCATCGTCGGCAATACGTCCACCCCAAGAACGCAACATGCTTTGAGTAAGATTGGCGTCGCCTACATTTGAAAGAGCGAAACCCATGCCGTAATAGTTCGGCGGATCCTGAGCTGCTCGCGACATGTCAGCCACTTCCATCCATGTTTTTGGCGCCTCAGTGAAGCCTGCTGCTTCGAGAATATCAGCGCGGCGATAGAGGACATTCCCCCCCAAGCTGAATGGAATACCATAGCGATGACCACCGAACTGTGCCGGATCGGTCGCTTGATCCGCTGCGGGAAGCCAGCCCCCAAGCGAAGCACCGATTTCATCATAGAGATCATCTAGAGGTTGAAGCTGACCTTGCTGGCTCAGGAGGAGCATCTGATTTCGCCCCATATCCAGAGCGTCGGGCATTGTGCCGGCCTCAATTGCTGCCGAGACCCGTTGTACAGTCTCATTTTGGTTAATCATCACCACTTCGACATCAATCCCTTTCATCGCGCCCCATTCTTCAATTCGATCCACCAGCATTTGATTGGCTTCCTCGGAAAAGATGAGGCCGCCCCAGTAGGTGAATGTTCCCACGTCTTCGGCGGGCTCCTGTGCAGGGGCTTCGGCTTCTGTCGACTGAGCAGGTTCGCTGGATTGCTCACTCGATGCTGGTGGCGCTGGCGCCTGACAACCGACAAGGAACAATACGGTAAGAACGAGCGCGGTAGCAACCCAAAGCAAATGTGTACGACTTTCTCTCGCAAACATACGACCTCCTTGATGTCTGGCAGCTGGATACCAATACAAAGTAGAAGCTTGAGGCACACAGAGGGACTTTGACAGGCACGGGGAACAGAATAGCCAGATGGCGCGGATGACGTTGAATCGAAACAGGCAATCGGACTACAGGGAGAGACGATGCGCGGCTATCTTATCATCCGCATGGGCCAGCGTCAAACACGATTTTTGCGAGGTGGCAATCAATCTGAATGGAACCTTGAAGAGGATTCACTACTTAGTCCACCGTCAGCGGCCGACGTCCCGTCCCTCTGGCCCGTGCGCCCGCCCCTCTCCCGAGGCCGCTAGGCCGAGTGGAGGAGAGGGCGCGGCCCCTGGGCCTGCTCCCTGCGCCTGGCCGGTAGGCCGGACGCCCTGCGGGAGGGTCAATACACGCCGAGAGTCCCTTCCTCTTGCGCTCGCCTGATTCCCCAACGGAAAGACCAGACGCCGAGGAGGAG
>RFGJ01000513.1 GCA_003696665.1 Gammaproteobacteria bacterium
CTGCGGGCTGGCAGGTGTGTGTCCGTGCCGTGGCTGCTCCCTGGGGCGCACCGTTTGCCTGCCGTGGTCTTGGGGCGCGGCGTCCGGTGGGGCATTCGGAGGGGCGTAGGGTTGGTCGGCACGCCCAACAATGCGTGCAGCGGACAGCGGCTACGCCGCGCGCGAATCGGGGCGCGAATTGCAAAGTTTGGTATGGGTTGGCGGTGGTGGTTGTGCAGACGACGCCGCTGCCGCTAACGCTCACGTTGGGCAAAATTAGGTGATTGACGATGAAGTTCTAGATCACCAAGCATAACAGGTAGATGAATCCTACATTTAATTGCCTTGTTTAATGGGTATCTCCTCTATTTGGAGAAAGGTCCGAAGCATGCCCAAGCAGAGAGACTTCACAAGAAGAGATGATATTGTGTCAGATCTTCGGATGGAAATTACCAAGCGAAGATTCCGAGATGCTATCATTATAGCAATCATTTCTGGTGTGTTTTCCTCACTAGCAGCATTTATTACAATATTGCCCAACCTTCCCTCTCAGAGGCAAGATTTTATCTACCATGTTGCTGTAGCAGCCGACAAAAATCCTTTCGAAAACACTAATGTAACCATTGAAAAAGGCGACCTTGTTAAGATAATCGTATTAGGCGATGATGCAAATTGGAATTGCGGCAAGGGGCCAGTAGGCCCATCTGGATACATAAATGAAAAGTGGAGTAGCTTTGTCATGCCATCTGCCAATTTATGTGAATTGGTGGGATATATCCGTGAAGGCATCCCGTTTAGAATCGGCGCATATACTGAATTTGAGGCGGAAGATTCCGGTTTTCTGTATTTAGGCGCAAATGACGCTGAAAACCTTATAGGAGACAACTCAGGGCAGCTATCAATTCGAATAGTGATTCGAAGATAGAAAACTCGTTACTAATTCGTTGGTGAAAGCAAATAAGTCCCCTCATTTGTAGGGGTAACGACAAGGCAGGGTGTCTCCGCTCAAATAGCAGGATTTCCAGCGCCCAACCACGTTTGCAGCGGATGCGGCTTCGCCGCAGTGAGGCGACGGCAAAATTGCCCGCCGTGGCACAGGTTTACCGTGGTGAGACCGCCAACACGCCGCGCCGCTGAAACCAACGTTGGGCGTGTGGAAGGGCTTTTTGTACGGCACGTTGACAGGATGAAGCGTTTGCGCCGATTGGGTGCGTCCCCGGCGAAGGCATAAAGC
>RFGJ01000514.1 GCA_003696665.1 Gammaproteobacteria bacterium
GTCGATGTGAATGCGTTGTCTGAGTTACTGGGATGTCCAGTGATACCCATCAGCGCACGAGAACAACTCGGACTAAAGGATTTACAAGAGAGACTGATGGGCGTGGACGTTTCACCTTGGCAACCACCCTATTGGTGTGACACCGAGTTATCCGGTCGCGAATGGTACTTGGCGTTGTTGTCGGGCCATGTGTCGGCACAACACGCGCTTGTCCTCGACCAGCGCAGAGCACAGTATGCTGAGGGGCTGGCATCGCAGGTCGAAAGTCATGTTGGCGATACAGGTTTGCTTAGGTGGACGGATCGGATCGACCGAATTGTATTGGGGCGCTGGACGGCCATTCCCGTTTTCTTGGCAGCGATGTATTTGCTGTTTTTGCTTTCTATCAATTTTGGTGGGGCTTTGGTCGACTTTTTCGACTTGAGCGCGCAGGCCATATTTGTTGAACAAGCCCGAGTGTGGTATCAGGCCATGGAGCTGCCAGCCTGGCTGACCACGTTTTTGGCCGATGGTTTAGGCGGTGGTCTTCAGGTGGTTGCCAGTTTTATTCCCATAATCGGTGCTTTATATCTGTTTCTGACGATATTGGAAGAGACAGGCTATATGGCCCGTGCCGCTTTTGTCATGGACGCGCTGATGCGTCGTCTAGGCATCTCGGGCAAAGCCTTTGTGCCCTTGGTTATTGGTTTTGGCTGCAACGTGCCCGCAGTGATGGCGACACGGACCATGGACAGTGAGCGCGAACGGCTGGCCGCTTTGATGATGGCGCCTTTCATGAGTTGTGGTGCAAGGCTGACGGTATTTGCGTTATTTGCAGTCGTTTTCTTTCCTCACCAAGGCACTAATGTTGTATTTTTGTTGTATCTGATTGGCATCATTGCGGCGGCATTGACCGCGTGGATATTGCAAAAGACTTTGCTGCGGGGCGCGGCTCAGGACTTGGTGATGGAACTGCCCCCATACCAGTTACCGGTATTGCGTAATGTTCTGATCAACACTTGGATGAAGCTGAAAGGATTTGTTTCCGGTGCGGGTAAAATTATTGTTGTGATGGTGATGGTCATCAATGTGCTGAATTCGTTGGGCACAGATGGTTCTTTTGGCAATGAAAATACAGAGCGGTCAGTGCTGAGCCAGACAGCCAAAGCCATTACGCCGGTGTTGCATCCGATGGGCGTGACAGAGGACAACTGGCCTGCCACCGTTGGTTTATTGACAGGCGTGCTTGCCAAAGAAGTTGTGGTGGGGACTTTGGATGCGCTGTACAGCAGCATGGGTCGTGCTGAACAAGGAGACAATGAAACTTCGTCAGAGGCGTTTTCTTTGTCTGCGGCATTGTCGGCAGCGTGGCAAACTGTTCCGAAGAATTTGACAGAAGCCATGGCTAATTTGACCGACCCATTGGGACTTAGCGCGGTACAAGAAGTTGATGATCCCTTGGCAGCAGCAGAAAGCCAGGAGGTTCAGGTGCTGACCGTCACCGAGCTTCAACATCGGTTTGATGGAACGATCGGGGCCTTTGCCTATATGCTATTTGTCCTGTTATACATTCCGTGTGCCAGCACAGTCGGCGCCATCTTTCGAGAATCCAATGGCGGCTGGACATTGCTGTCTGTGGCGTGGACGACATTGTTGGCTTATGCCGTCGCAGTCATCTTCTATCAAGCGGCGATGTTGCCAGCGCATCCTGTACAGTCCATTTTCTGGATCGCCACGATGTTATCGGCCGTGATATTGTTTGTGCTGGCGTTACGCTGGCGATCACACCGTTCTGGTCAGATTCCGATAAACGTGAGGTTCGGTTAATCATGACATTATTGTGGCTCAAAGCATTTCATATCATTTTTATGGTGACCTGGTTTGCCGGACTGTTTTATTTGCCAAGGCTTTTCGTCTACCACACGCAGGTGACAGACGACGCCGCGGACGCCATGTTTCAAACCATGGAGTACAAACTTTTTTATTACATCACAACGCCTGGCGCCGTACTGACGATTTTATTGGGATTGGGCTTAATGCATGCATACGGGGCAGAGTGGGTCAAAGCCAATGGCTGGTTGCACGTTAAACTTGTTTTTGTGGGGGTATTGATCCTATTCCATGTGCTGTGTGGGCGTTGGTTACATGCGTTTCGCCGAGGGCAAAATCGGCATAGTGAGCGATTTTTTCGTATTGTGAATGAAATCCCCGTTATCCCGTTAATCGTCATTGTGATTTTGGCAGTGGTCAAACCCTTCTGATCGTGAAGCACAGGCTTGCTGTTGGGTGAGCCTGTGCTTCGGTTTGTGTTAGTGGGCAAAGACCAACGCGTTAGGCCGGGTCTGTATCAGTCTTTTGGTGCCGGTCTTTCAGCTTCCGA
>RFGJ01000515.1 GCA_003696665.1 Gammaproteobacteria bacterium
ACCGTCATCACCATACCGGGTTCAAGCAGTCGTGGTTGTCCATCCACTTGATAATCACCAACATCATGCACATCCAATCCCAACCAATGCCCTGTTTTGTGCATGTAATACTGCCGATACGCTCCCTTCTTTACGAGCGTACTCACGCGCCCCTTCAAAAGTCCAAGATCGACCATGCCTTCAGTCAGAACCTCAACGGCTGCTTGATGAGGTTGCGACCAATCACTGCCGGGGCGTACCTCATTAATGGCAGCCTGCTGCGCCCGTAGCACCCACTCATAGGCGCGTTTCTGGAGGCGACTGAAACGGCCGGAAATGGGCCACGTGCGCGTAATATCAGCGGCATAGCCTTGATACTCGGCGCCAGCGTCCACTAGCAACAGATCTCCCTTGCGCAGGCGATCCTGATTCTCGGTATAGTGCAAAATCGTCGCATTGTCGCCGCCAGCCACAATGCTGCTATAGGCTTCAAATCGCGCTCCGGCCAATGCGAATCGATATTTAATTTCTGCCTCAATTTCCCACTCAAAACGACCCGGTTGCGTTTTTTGCATGGCCGCCTTATGCGCTTCAGCCGTAATTTTTGCGACATGGCGCATGATTTTGATTTCTGCCGCAGATTTGAACAAACGCATTTCATGCAGGATGTGCCGAATGTCGATCATTTCACCGACAGGCAGTGCCCCTTGGCGAACCTTTGCGCGAAGACGCTTGACCCAGCCGATGACTTGATTGTCAAACTCAGCATCAGCGCCAAGGGCATAGAAAATTTTATCTCGCCCTTCAATCAGTCCCGGCAGAATTTCATCAATGTCGTCAATGGGAAACGCATCATCTGCACCAAAACGTGCCTTGGCGCCCTCCGGCCCAAATCGGCGACCATGCCATGTCTCCATTTCCGGGTCTCGATCACGACAAAAGAGCACAAAAGCCCCATGTGAACGTCCTGGCACGAGCACGGCGACCGCATCCGGTTCGGGGAAACCGGTCAAGTACCAAAAATCGCTGTCTTGTCGGAATGGAAAATGCGTGTCTCGACTGCGGATCTGTTCTCTTGCCGCCGGGATAATGGCAATTGAATTCGCGCCCATACGCACCATCAGTTGGTCCCGACGTCGGGCAAATTCGGTCGCCGGTATCTTTATCATTTAATGTACGCTCCCAGACTGCGGTTGCTGATCTGATTTCTGAACATGTTCGGTAAACACGGTTTCTACCGCGACGCGTGCATATTCAACCACTTCCCAAAACGCCTTCTCCCACGACTCGTCGGCATTTCCGACATCCGGGTCAACGTCTGCAATTTGCTGAATCGCTTTCACCGCTTCCTTGGTATCCTCGGAAAGTGCCACAGAGCCATTCTGGCTACCAAAACCAAGCAACCACCCTTCACACCAGGCGATCAAAGCCTCCAGTCGGTCACCCAGAGAAACGTCGTCATCCGGAATCATTGGGGTGAGGCCCAAGAATGTCGCCAGCTGTTCAACCAATTGTTTCTGCATCTCACCAAGCAAGTGCATGGTTTCCGCAGACAAGGCCCCCGCATCCGTCAGATGCTCCAACAGCGGTTTCTTCCAGCTTTCCTTATCCTGCGATAATCCTCCACAATACAGGCCGCATAGGAGCCCGTGACATTCGGCTGGTGAAATATTGATCGATTCCTGCCGAAATGCCGCCTGTAACGCTTGGTAATCAATCTGCCTTTCTTCGTTCATGTGGCAATGTTATCCATGACGTGATTTGGACAAGTCTAACCTATTTTCGACATAAATTGGGGGGACAAATGTCACTGAGCCTCGCAGCAATGTGTGGCGGTAGCAGACGATGCCATTTTGCCGAACAACAAATTATTTGACTATTTCTGTCGAAATTCCTGCAGTATTGTATTGGCTTATCCATGCCAACCAGAATTGAGATCTGAGCGATACGGCCGCATGGTAAGAAAAGTCGTTTGACCCAATGGGATAAATCCCTCTATATTAGAATTCGTCGAAATAGGTATTAGTGCCATGCGCGAGTCTCCTGATTTGCAACAACTTGAATCCCGGGTATCGGAACTGATTGAACATTATCGGGCGTTAAAAGCCCGATATGATGCGTTGCACGCCGAACATGCAAAATTGGCGGCAGATCGCCAGCGGTTAATCGAGTACAACCGTATGGCGCGCGAAAAGATTGAGCATATGATTGCGCGGCTGCGAGCCATGGAGTCCACTGATGACTGACGAAAGGACCACCATCCAAGTCAAGATTTTGGGCAAGGAATACACCTTCGCCTGTCCACCTGAACAGACCGAAGCCTTGTATGCCGCGGCCAAGCAACTTGACGATCGCATGACCGAAGTGGCCAAAACCAGCCGACTCTCCAGTCCGGAGCGCATTGCGGTCATGACAGCGCTTAATATTTGCCACGAGATGATGACACTGGAAAAATCCTACCGAAATCTTGAACAACAAGTCGAGCAAAGCACAACGCGGATGCTCAAACAACTCGTCGAATGTTTAGGGCAACAGACCGAAATGCCATTGCCCGATTCCACCAATTCAGAAAAATAGTCATTGAACACTGATCCCGATCAGTTTTTGCGGCCACATGACTGGCAACAACCAAAATCCTGGTCTACAATGACAACATACTCTGGGTGCTGGGTTGTGCGCCAGTCGCAACAGTCCTCGAGCCGTTAATCGACACCTAGGGTCCTCGCGCTGGGCGGGAGGTGTGCATGTCCGACATTGCATCGGAAAGCCTGAATCCCGAACCGTGACGACCCCTCTTGAACCTTAGGGTTCAAGGGCCTCAGCGACAGCGGCAACCTGGTCCAGAGTCCTATTTTTGCCATCATGAAAGCTCAAAATAAATACGATATTCGTCAGCACATGCTTGCCCGCCGGCGGTCGCTGCCCGAAGCCGACTGCCAGGCCCTATCGCACGCGGTGTGCCAACGCTTCATTCAGTCCGTTGCGGTCCCTGACAAAGCACGCGTCGCTTTGTATTGGCCTGTCCACGGCGAAGTGGATACACGGCCGCTGATTCCCTTTCTGCAACAAAAGCAATGCGCACTTTACTGGCCAGTTATTCATGCATCGAGCCCGGGTGAAATGCGCTTTGCCCAATGCAACCGCCTTCATACTATGCAGCCAAATCGATTTGGCATTCCAGAGCCGCCCATTGCTTGGGACGACGCAGACGAAGCACCGACTTTGGACATCATCATCACGCCGCTGGTCGCCTTCGATCGCCGGTGTCAACGCCTTGGCATGGGGGGCGGTTACTACGACCGCCTATTTGAAAAAAATACTAAAGCCAAGAAAATTGGCGTAGCTTACGAATTCCAATACGTGGAGACATTACCCTCTGAGCCTTGGGATCAAAGCTTGGACCAAGTCGTGACAGAAAAACAAATCCACTGTGCAGTTAGCAAAATTACATAAGTTGTCTACACTTTTGGTAATCGTGCCAAAGACTGTGCCATCAACAATGAAACGTGTTTTTTTCGGTGCATTGCTTATCACTTCAGGCGTGCTTCATGCCAGCTCGGACCTTGATGACTTGACCGAGCTATTGAACACCCCGGTGGTCAGCAGCTCTCTATGGCGAGAATTTCAGAGCGATGCGCCTGCCACAGTCCTTGTGATCACCGGCGAGGAAATTCGCAAACGGGGTTACCGCGATCTGTCCGAGATTTACGATGACTTGCCTGGTATGCAACTCAGCCGCACCTATGCCGATATTCAGTTCAAAAACTACTGGCGTGGCATGCGGAAAACCATTGGCGACCCATTTTTACTTTTGGTTGACGGGCAGGAGGTCAACGACCTTTATTACAATGAAGGTGAAATCATCGCCAGCCTCCCGGTGACCAATATCGACCGAATTGAAATTGTGTATGGCCCCGCTTCGGTGGTCTATGGCGCCAACGCCTTTGTTGGCGTTGTCAATGTCATTACCCGGACACCGACCGAGGACATGTCGTTAGTCAGTTGGTCGGCCGGCGATCTCGACCGGGATACCCTTGATTTTACCGTGGCGCGTCATTTTGGTGATGAGGCCGTTCAAATTACCGGACGCTACGATTACCGTCTGGTCGATTACCGCAACAACGGACACTATGAGTGGCTCAACGCACACTATCTCACCGATCGACGCCTTTGGGGCGGCTTTTTGGATGATCCGGCGCTGGCCGGCCAAAACAATAGCCGTAACCTGTCAAAAGTGCTTGATGCACAGTACCGCCATGGGAAGTGGCAATTTCGCTCGCAGTATTTTGAACTCACCAGCGGGGGGGGCTTAGCTTACGCGTTTGATAAAGCCCAACCACATTATGTGTGGCGAGAATGGCAATGGTTAAACACCGTTGAACGCAGCCAGCAGTTATCGGACAGGCTAAAGCACACCATGCGACTTCGCCAAATCGCCACCGGTGTCTGGAAAGACGGTTACTTTGTATTAGGCTTTAACGAAACCGCCAATGTGCCCGGCGGTGAACAACGTGTGATACAGGGCTCTGTCTGGCAAAACAAGAACAAGAGTTGGCTTGTGCAAAGCGACTGGAATTATGAATTAAGCGCCACTCAAACCGTCGCTGCCGGTCTAAAAATTCAATATAAGGATTTGCACAAAGCCGGACGCAATATTTTTGGCCCAGCACTGCCACCAAGTGATGTCGATTTGCTCACGTATCCGTTTCCAACGCCGGCGACCTCGGATCCCGTGCCTCGCAACCGAATCAAGACGTGGGACTATTCGCTCTATGGGCTGTGGCGAATACAATTGGTCAATGGTGAGACCAATCAACAATGGTTGCACTTGGGCGTTCGGTATGATGACAACTCCGAATACGGGGGGGCAACGTCGTTCCGGGGTGGCTATGTCTACCGCACCGGCCCGTGGAGCCTCAAACTGCTTTACGGCGAAGCATATCAACCACCAACACCGAGGCTGCTCTATGGAGGCTGGACCGGCGCTGGCAGCGATCCGACGCTTGACCCTGAGGTTGGTCGGACGGCAGAAGTTGGCATCAGCTATCTCGGGCGGCAATGGGTCGCCCACTGGTCGCTCTTTCATATGCAAACACGGGATACGATCGTCAATTTCATTGGCGGTGCAGGAAACTTAGGCGAGAGAACCATTTACGGCAGTGACCTCTCCGCCAAGCGCTTATGGCGGGATGACGCAGGTCGCAGCTGGCAGCTGTGGGGCAGTTATTCCTATCTGGATGGTGAGGAGACCAAACCCAACGATCAGGCAATACCGTTTTCAGAAGAGGTAGGCGATATTGCGCCACATCAGTTCCATGTTGGGGTTGAAGTGAGCCGTGACAATCATTGGTCATTCTCATTGCGTGGTCGCTGGTATGCCGCGCGGGATACGGTAAGCACCAATCCTGTTGGGCAAGTCGACAGCTATCACACCTGGGACGCCAATTTTCGCTATCAGCCGCCAACTTTTCCATCAGTGACTGTGTTTATCTCGGTGAATAATCTCTTTGATACGTTGTATTTTCATCCCGGTGTGCGCGATGCGGGTGCCGGGACGACGCCCGGTTTTTTCGATGCCAACGGCGTCTGGCATGGCTCGCAAAGTTTTTATAATTCGCTGTTGCCGCAACCGGCACGCACATGGATGGCGGGCTTTGAATATCATTGGTAGTGTGTGTATTCAAATGCGTTATAATGTCAGCCTATGCGGACAAACCATGGGCACTCATGGATAAAGAAAGAAAGAAACAAGCCGCCGCCGAAGCAGCCGTCAGCCTGATTGAGGACGACTGGATTGTGGGCGTTGGCACCGGCAGCACTGCCAACTATTTTATTGATGCACTGGCCAAAATTAAAGGACGCATTGCCGGTGCCGTGGCAAGTTCGATTGAGACCGAGCGTCGTTTGAAGGCACACGGCATCCCCGTCTTCGATCTGAATGCTGTCAGCAATCTGCCTATCTACGTTGATGGGGCAGATGAAATCAATAAATCACTTCATCTCATCAAAGGTGGCGGAGGCGCATTAACCCGAGAGAAAATCGTCGCGGCGGTGGCAGAGACGTTTGTCTGTATCGCGGATGACTCCAAATTAGTGAGCTGCCTTGGTGCCTTCCCTCTGCCGATCGAAGTCATTCCTATGGCGCGCTCCTATGTTGCCCGTCAGTTGGTTGCCTTAGGGGGCGATCCAGTCTACCGTCACAACTTTGTGACCGATAATGGCAACATTATTTTAGACGTGCATGGGTTGGAAATTAGTCAGCCCGTTTCACTAGAAACGCAGCTCAACAACATTGTTGGCACGGTCACCAACGGCATCTTCGCCAACAGACGCGCCGACTTGGTGCTATTGGGGACGGATGACGGTGTGCAAACACTGCGTTAACGCAGGAAACACCTACCAAAAAGGCCACCAGTCTTCCAGCTCGTCACGACATTGGCGTAATTGCGCGCCATATTCTTTGGCACGTCGTTCCACCGTGGCAGCTACCTTTAACAACCACTTTTTCTTTTTGTAGGTACCGCGCTGATAGCCACCTCGACCCTCATGGTAGGCCAGATACTGTCGGCGCGCATCCCACTTCGAAATCTTTAGACGCTGATAAGTGCCGTAGATATACCAACCAACAAAATCAATCGCGTCTTCAAAGTCATCTCGGTCTGCCCATGTGTTTCCTGTCGCGCGCCGATACTCATCCCAAATTTCATCTTTCGCCTGGGCATAACCATAAGCGGACGACTTGCGCGGCCCCGGGATAAAGCCGAGATACCAGGTCCG
>RFGJ01000516.1 GCA_003696665.1 Gammaproteobacteria bacterium
ATCCACCTCGCGGAAGGCGTAAATCACCTCGCGCTTCTCGTTGGCGCGCTTCAATTCCATGTTGCCCGCATCGAAGAAGAACGGCACGCCGTCCACTTCCACCTGCAAACTGGCGAAGATGCGGTCGGTTTTGACGTAGTAGAGCATGTGCGTCTTCCAGAACAGGACCACATCCTGCTCGTTGGTGTAAACCTGCTCATAGACGCTGTGCCGGTAGGCGGTATCGCGGAAATAAATCGAGCCGCTTTCGCTGAAATAGCGCTTGAAGAATGTGTACAGTTTCTCGAAGAGTTCTTCCCGGAAGCCGGGGAAGGGTTCCAGCGCCTCGTCAATGGCTTCTTTCAGGCGGGGTTCCACGCCCTGGGTGAAGTAGCGCGATTTGATGCGCATCAGGTTGACATAGCCGGATTCCCCCTCGATTTTTGCCCCTACGAACAGGTTCCGCAGGGCATCGAAGAATTGACGTTCAAAGCGGTCGGGTTGCGTCATACAGGTGAACCTCCAGGGAAAAAAACAAGCGCCGCCCATTGCAAGAGCGGCGCGTTCATGCTATGATGTGGACGAACCACGCGCCGCGTCCGCGTGGGATATTCCGCCGGGAAGTGTGACCGCACTGCCCGGCGTTTGCGTTAGTATAGCACGAGATGCTATCAGGCGCATCTCCCAAAGTGCCATTTTGAGAAAAAAAGCCCCTCCCATTGCATGCCCGCCTCATGCCCATGTGGTACCCGCGCCTTGCCCATAGCGCATCGTGTTTTTTCAGGCTACAATAAGGGCAATGCCATCAAAGCGCCCGCTCCATACCAGCAATGTGCCCACCGGCTGCCACGTATTCCCAGGGGAATGGAACGAAACGTACTACCCCCTTTTCAGGGGGTATGGCTCTGTTACTGGAGGCCACCATGTTTGATTTATCTGCCTACACCAAACCCACCCACCCGGTACCATCACGGCATCCATCTGTTACCCCCATGACACCTGCCCAGGCAAAATCTACTGCTGCTGCCCTCCTGCAAAGCGGCCTCAGCAATGCCCTTGCCAATATGCTGGATTTTTTGGCCACCTGTGATGTTTGCATTAGCACGCACCTGAACGTCGCCGGTCGCACGGCCCGCAAGTATCTAAAACAGCGTATCCTGGACCGCTTTCCCTACACCACTCCAGACCTTCAGGAAATCTTTGACACCTACGGCCTGCCCTACCCTCCAGAAGAACGCCTGGCCATCTACACACTTGGCCCCGTTGGAATTCATCTTGCCAAAATGCGGCTTGGGTATCAACCGTCGGCGCTCTTTTTGGCGCTGCCTCTGGAACAAGTGATGCGGCGCCTTGCCCTGAACGAAGTCATCTTGCGTCTGGCCAACAAGGCCGTGGAATCTGGTTGGGTTTCATACTGGGTTGGTTCACAACGGGCAGCCTTGCAAAAGGATGGCAAACCCTTCTTCGTCCCGGATGCCATGCTGCGACTACGCAAGGAGACTCAGGAACGCGTGTATCTTCTCGCCTACCAGGATACGGAGCGCCCCCAGCATACTGTCAACATCATTCGAACCCATGAAGCGGCAGCATACAGCCGCCTCTGGTATGAACAATGGGAAGTGGACACATTTCCCCCGGTAGTGCTCATCTACCGGAAAAGCATCGTTGGCCGCTGGTATGCCGATAGCCTGCAGAATACCAGTGGAACACAGGTTGCATTTTACGGGCGTTCCCTGGAAAACGCATTGAAACCCGTCCCTGATTGGTACAATTTTCACACCAAAGCAAAGGAGAACATTTTCCCCTGGTGAACGCCTGCACAGGCCTACGTCAAAGGGCGGCCTGTCCACTTGCGCCACTTCTCAGCCCAGTAGGCCGGGTCACTGGCCGGGTCATACGACATGGTTTGCTGCACGATGGCGGCGCAATCCTCGCATAACCACACCTTACCCACCAGGTGCAAACATTCCTGCTGCCAGGCTTCGGCTACGGTTCGGTCATCGAATGTATGCCCCCATCCGCACCTCTCGCACATCACAATGTAACGGGTAATGACCTTTTCACGTATCATCTCGTCATCTCCTGTTTGCTAAAACGACAACAGGGCGCAGGATTAGCCAGGGGAAAGGTTTCCCCTGGGTATAATATCCTTGCGCCCTTTTTGGTGCATGCCCCGACATCGTTCACCGGGCAGGTGGAGTCGGGGCTTTTTCGTTGCGCACAGCCCGCCGTCGTCGGTAAGCGCTCTGTCGGCATGCGGCAGAACAATACCGCGCCCTGGGGTTTTGTGCCGTAAATTCGCGTCCACAGCGCACGCACACCCGCATAAAGCGGGGACGCGCTGTATCGCGTGACAGCGTTACACTCCCTTTAGCGTGTCGCGAGGGTGCCCGCCGTTTACGCCGGGCAGCCTGTTTACAGGCTTCACTGCAATAGCGTGCATGCTGCCTGCGTGCTTCGAAGGCTGCACCACAGTATGCGCACATCATGCGGTAGGGTTTAGCCGGGCGGCCTCCTCTGCATGATGTCCATTACTTTTTGTCTTGTCCTTTTGTATTTCTGTTTTCACGGCCTGGACAATCACCGCCAGCGTTTGTGGGTCAAGGGCAGGTGCCGGTCTCGTGGTGCCTTCTACAAGGGCAGGCGCTGCACCGGCGCTGGGAAGCGCTCTGCGTGACGCGTGGCTGACTGTACTGCCCACAATGTCAAAGGCCATCCGAATAGCAGCCTGTTCCACCAGGCCATTGACGTCCGCTTCTTTGGCAGCCACAGCAATGCGGGAAGCCAATGCCTCCCGCGTGGAAGCCTTCAGCGTTTCCACCATCGCGCGTTCCCGCTCAGATGGGTCCAACAACCAGATAAGGGACCACCCCGCGGCTGCCAGAAGAGGCGTGGCGGGTACGATGTACGTCAAGTACAGCGCAGACCAGGCAGGCAACCCCATCCCCGCCGTCATACCGTAGTCTGTGACCACATTGAAAAAGAGTAACCCCAAGTCAAGCAAGTAAAACCCAAATGCGGCAAACCGTTGCAAGGGGGAATGCGTCCACCAATGCAAAGCAATCGGCAGCATCAGGGCACTGATTTCCAGGGAAACCACACCCAGGATTGCCCAAATCAACAAATCATCTGGCACTCCTTTGGTCATGAGAGTGTAATTATGCACCCCGGCGTACAGTAACCCGGCCACATACACCACAATGGACGCGAAAATAGCCAGCACCTTGAGTGCCTTGTTCTTGCTTTCGCTCAATACATCGCCTACATTGCTCATTTTTGCACCTCCAGATACTTCATGTTTACCCAGCCGGAAACATCACCGGCCACAATATGCGCCCAGATGCCGCCATCCGGGGCGCGTTTTGTCTCTTCAAAGGTTACGCGCTGCCCTTTGACCAGCCAGGTTACTGCGGGACAATCAGACTGGGGGCAGGCGCGCACCGTCAGTGCAGTGGTGACCACTTCGGCCATAGGGGTGATTACCACAACCGTAGGCAAGGCCGTCTCCCCAGGTTGGGGAGAGGAGGATGTAGTAGCCACTGGCCGGGTCAGGGGGACAGGGGCAGCCATACGCGCTGCAACCGGTGCGGTACAGGCCAACCCTATGAAGCCAAGAAAGAAAAACAACCAGAGATTTTTGTTCATACGCATCCCTTGGAAAAAGGTACGAAACCATTGCGCACCCTGCTTGCCCCGCTTGCAGGGCGTCATGGATTCCCTCGCATTCCCTCATTGGGCCTTGATTCTGGTCGGGTTCGCACCGCCGGGATGGAGGGCTATGAAATTATCAAGGTGCTATCAAATCAATTTGATATGATAGAGCCAAAAAAGCGGGCTTCGCCCGTATCATATCGTATTAATTTGATAGGATAGCACAACAAAAAACGCCCGTCAATAGTGCTGGGCGTTTTCCCTATTTCTTTGCAGGGGCATTACCGCGCCTGCGGTCAAATTTATTGAATTCTTTGTTGGCTTCCTGATAAGCACGTATAGAATCCAGCAACACGAACCACATATAGCCCACTTTGCGGCCTTTCAAGTCGCCTTCCCGCAACATGCGCCGCACATGGTCAATGTGATACCCAAGCAATTCGGCTGCTTCTTTGGTGGTGACGTACCCGGTCAGGTCAGGCATTCGATGAAAAAAGGGGAAATGGGAGAAAATATTTTCGGGCATCAAGGCTGCTCCATAATGTGGCACAACCCGATACCCGATAACCTTGCAGTGCCCCCAACGAGGTTCGAACTCGTGTTTCGGCCTTGAGAGGGCCGCGTCCTGGGCCACTAGACGATGGGGGCGGAGCGGGCAGGATTTTACCACAAG
>RFGJ01000517.1 GCA_003696665.1 Gammaproteobacteria bacterium
AGTCTAGTCATGTTTGCGATGCAGCAGGCGGTACTGATGGTCTTGTTGCCGAATAACGAATTCAGTATGCGTCACATTGATGTGGCACAGGGATTTGAATATCTTTTGTACGGTTTAAGCTTTTGGGATTTTATGGTGTGGCTGCTTGCGCTTGCGCTCACGCATGTGATGGTGTTGTGGCGGACCCAGGACGCGAGTTTAAAAAATTGAACCGCCTATCTACTTGACAACATGAGGCAAGACAACAAAAAAGCCACCATAGTTTGGCGGCTTTGTGGTTCCATTTGGTGGCTATGGGTGGACTTGAACCACCGACCCCAGCATTATGAGTGCTGTGCTCTAACCAGCTGAGCTACATAGCCAAATTGGCTGCTGAACGACAGCGGCGCGTATTGTCCGGATTTTAGCTTCACGTGTCAAGATTTTTGAAATGCTCAATGGACATCTTGAACCCCATTCTATTGATACCATAGTCAGGTGATTCCAATTCTGATTTGTCGGGCTTCCAGCCTTTTGAACTAGGCTTAAGGCAGTGGTCACGTCGGCTAAACAGAAAGGTGGATGTGTATTCGGAAGACAAATCGAATATATTTTTCGAAAACGTTTGACTATTCTGCGAGATCGGTCATACTTGAAGGGCTTAACAGTTGTCGAGTTATCCCCCGGTAGTCCTTGCAGTACTCCTCGGTTGGTTAGATATCCCGCAGCACGGTAAGCAGTACCATGTCGGTGATGCCGACATAGATTGTTTAATTGTTTTTTTAAGGTAGAAAGATTATGTCAGACAAGACTGTCGGAACTGTCAAGTGGTTCAACGAAGCAAAAGGTTTTGGTTTTATTGAACAGGAAAATGGTCCGGACGTATTTGCGCACTTTAGCAATATCGTTGGGAGCGGTTTCCGTACGCTCGTAGAAGGGCAACGCGTAGAATTTACCATTGCGCAAGGCCCGAAAGGCTTACAGGCGGAGAACATTACCGTTCTTTAAGTGTGGCCTTCTGCAAAAATAAAACGCCCGGCTAGCCGGGCGTTTTTGAT